>NZ_VWWG01000236.1:0-7403 GCF_011753085.1 Burkholderia sp. Tr-862 | reverse complement strand
ACCGCGCCGAGCCCGGCCGCGCCGGCGTCGGCCGCCGTGTCGCCGCCCTGCCCCGCGTTGCGCATCAGCTGCTTCATCAGCGCGTCGGCGACGCCGATCCCGCGCTTCGACATCTGCTGCGCGAGCTGCTGGTCGAGCATCGACGTGTACATCTTCGACGTGTGCGAATCGAGCAGCCCGCCGTCGGGCGTCGCGTCGCGCATGCTCTTGAGCATCATCTGCGTGAACATCGCGTCGAACTGGCCCGCGACCGCCTTCGCGCCGGCCTGCGGCGACTGCCTCGCCTGCGCGCGCAGCGCGTCGAAGCCCTGCACGTCGAGTGCGAAGCGCTGGGTAAGATCGTTCGCGTCGGGAAGGTTCGCTGCCATTTAGATCACCTCCAGGTCGGCGCGCAGCGCGCCGGCCGCCTTCATCGCCTGCAGGATCGACATCAGGTCCGCCGGCGTCGCGCCGAGCGAGTTCAGCGCCTTCACGACGTCGGCGAGGTTCGCGCCGGCCGTCACCATCTTGAGCGCCCCGTTGTCCTGCTTCAACTGGATCTGCGACTGCTGCGCGACCACCGTCTGCCCGTTCGAGAACGGCCCGGGCTGCGACACCACCGGCTGCGTGTTGACGACCACCGACAGGTTGCCGTGCGCGACCGCGCAGCTTTGCAGCGTCACCATCTGGTTCATCACGATCGAGCCGGTGCGCGCGTTCAGGATGACCTTCGCGGCGGCCTTGTCCGGGCTCACGTCGAGGTTCTGCAGGCGCGCCATGAACGCGACCTGCTGCGCGGAATCGGCCGGCGCGGCGAGCTGGATCGTGCGGCCGTCCAGCGCCGTCGCGGTGCCCGGGCCGAAGCTGGAATTGACCGCGGACACGATCCGCTGCGCGGTGCCGTAGTCCATGTCGTTCAGCTGCAGCTGCAGCACGCCGTTCATCTGTGCGATCGCGTTCGGCACCGAGCGCTCGACGATCGCACCGCCGACGATCCGGCCGGCCGCGAGCTGGTTCACCTGGACGCGGCTGCCGTTCGCGCTCGCGCCCGCGCCGCCGACCGCCATGTTGCCCTGCGCGAGCGCATACACCTGCCCGTCCGCGCCTTTCAGCGGCGTGAGCAGCAGCGTGCCGCCGCGCAGGCTCTTCGCGTTGCCGAGCGACGACACGGTCACGTCGAGCGCCTCGCCCGGCCGCGCGAACGGCGGCAGCGTGGCGGTCACCATCACGGCCGCGACGTTCTTCAGCTGCATGTTGTTCAGCGACGACGGGCCGCCGTTGGCCGACCCGTTGTTGATCGAGATGCCGAGGTTCGCGAGCATGTTCGCGAGCGTCTGCGTCGTGAACGGCGTCTGCATCGTCTGGTCGCCCGTGCCGTCGAGGCCGACGACGAGGCCATAGCCGATCAGCGGGTTGTCGCGCACGCCCTGGATCTGCGCGAGATCCTTCAGGCGTTCCGCGTGCGCGCTCGGCGCGCCGAACGCGCAGGCCGCCAGCACGAGCGCGGCGGCGATCCGCGCGACGGCCTGCACGCGCGACGACAGTCGGTGGAAAAGAAGCTGCGGCATCGTCATCACCACGGTGCGAGGTTGAGGAAGAAGCGCTGCAGCCAGCCCATCGTCTCGGCTTCGTTGATATAGCCCTTCGACGAGTATTCGATCTTCGCGTCGGCGACCTGCGTCGAGTAGACCGAGTTCGCGCCCGAGATCGTGTTCGGGTTGACGACCCCCGAGAAGCGCACGAACTCGTTGCCCTGGTTGATCAGCATCTGCTTCTCGCCGCTGACGACGAGGTTGCCGTTCGGCAGTACGTTGGTGACGGTCACCGTGATCGTGCCGTTGAACGTGTTCGCAGCACTCGCGCCGCCCGTCGCCGCGAACTTGTTGGCGCCGGCCGCCGACATGTTCGCCTTCGCGAACAGTCCGCCGAGGAAGCCGGCCGTCGGCACGCTGAAGTCGGTGTTGCCCTGCCGGTTGGTGTTCGCACCCGACGACTTGGTCGCGTTGATGTTCTCCGCGATCATGATCGTCAGGATGTCGCCGATGTTGCGCGGCCGCTGGTCCTCGAACAGCGGCCGGCCCGCGTAGCCCGGGTTGTAGATCGAGCCGGGCGCCTGCATCGACATCGGCATCGGCGGCTGCGCCGTCATCGGCTGCTGGATGATCGGATCGCGCGGAATCTGCGCGCAGCCGGCGAGCGCGGCCACCGCGAGCGCGCACACGGCGCGCACGGGGGCTGACGGGAGGAGGCGAACCTGCTTCATGGCGACGACTGGACTTTCCGGTTAGCTCTTCATCTGCGTGACGGTCTGCAGCATCTGGTCGGACGTCGTCACGGCCTTGCTGTTGATCTCGTACGCACGCTGCGTCTGAATCATGTTGACGAGCTCCTGCACGACGTTCACGTTCGACGCCTCGACGTAGCCCTGATTGAGCACGCCCGCGCCGTTCAGGCCCGGTTGCGCCACGTTCGGCGCGCCCGACGAGGTGGTTTCGGCGAACAGGTTCTCGCCCTTCGCCTCGAGGCCGGCCGGGTTGATGAAGGTGGCGATCTGCAGCGAGCCGATCTGCACCGCGTTGCTCGAGCCCGGCTGCGTGACCGACACGACGCCATCCTTGCCGATCGTCAGCGACTGCGCGTTCTGCGGCACGGTGATCGCTGGCAGGATCTGGTAGCCGCTCGACGTGACGAGCTGGCCCTGCGCGTTGGTCTGGAACGAGCCGTCGCGCGTGTACGCATTCGTGCCGTCCGGCATCAGCACCTGGAAGAAGCCCGCGCCGTTGATCGCGACGTCCTTCGAGTTGCCCGTCTGCGTGAGGCCGCCCTGCGTGTACAGGCGCTCGGTCGCGACCTGCTGCACGCCGGTGCCGAGCTGCAGGCCCGACGGCAGTTCGGTCTGCTGCGTCGAGTTCGCGCCCGGCTGGCGGATGGTCTGGTACAGCAGATCCTCGAACACCGCGCGCGACGCCTTGAAACCGTTCGTGCTGGTGTTCGCGAGGTTGTTCGAGATCACGTCCATCTGCGCCTGCTGCGCATTCATGCCGGTGGCGGCAATGTAGAGCGAACGGTTCATGTTGAATCTTCTCCTGGTAGCGAGGGCCGTGCCGCTCAGCTGAAGTTGAGCAGCTGGTTCGCCGACTGCTCGTTCTGGTCGGCCGTCTGGATCAGCTTCGACTGCAGCTGGAACGCCCGTGCGTTGTCGATCATCGCGACCATCGCGGTCACCGGGTTCACGTTGCTGCCTTCGAGCGAATTCGGCGTGACGACCACGCTCGGGTCGCTGTCGGCCGGATTGCCGTCGGCGGTGCGGAACAGCCCGTCGTTGCCGCGCGCGAGCGTGGCCGGATCGGGGTTCACGAGCTTCATCTGGTCGACGATCGCGACCGCGGTCGGCGGGTCGCCCGGCATCAGCGCGGACACCGTGCCGTCCTTGCCGATCGTCACTTCCGCGTTCGGCGGCACCGAGATCGGGCCGCCGTTGCCGATCACCGGCAGGTTGCTCGCGTTGACGAGCTGGCCGTTTTCATCGACATGCAGGTTGCCGGCGCGCGTGTACGCCTCGCTGCCGTCGGCCGTTTGCACCGACAGCCAGCCGGCGCCCTGCACGGCGACGTCGAGCGGGTTGCCGGTGCGCGTGATCGGACCCGGTGCGTAGTCCGCGCCGGGCGTCGACGCGAGCACGTAGGTGCGCGTCGTCGTCGGGTCGCTCGTGCTGCCGTCGCCGAAATTCATCGGCACCGCGCGGTAGGTCGCGAGCTGCGCGCGAAAACCCGTCGTCGATGCGTTCGCGAGGTTGTTCGCGACGATCGCCTGCTGGTCGAGCGACTGCGACGCGCCCGTCATCGCCGTGTAGATCAGTCGGTCCATGGCTGCCGGTTATCCGCGCGTTACAGGTTGATGAGCGTCTGGTCGACGGTCTGCTGCGTCTTGATCGTCTGCGCGTTCGCCTGGTAGTTGCGCTGCGCGGTGATCAGGTTGACGAGCTGCGACGTCAGGTCGACGTTCGAGTTCTCGAGCGCGCTGCCCTGCAGCGTGCCGTGGTTCGTGCTGCCCGGCGCCGAGATCTGCGGCACGCCCGACGCGGCCGTTTCCGCGTACTGGTTGCCGCCGAGGTTGACGAGTCCGTTCGGGTTGTTGAAGTTCGCGATGGCGATCTGGCCGAGCACCGCCGTCTGGCCGTTCGAGTAGTTGCCGGTCAGCTTGCCGTCCGAGCCGATCGAGAAGGTCGTCAGCGTGCCGCTCGCGTAGCCGTCCTGCGCGAGGTTGTTCACGCCGTCCTTGCCGCCGAATTGCGTGGTGCCGGTCAGGTCGAGCGTGAGCGGCTGCGGCGTCGTCGAGCCGTCGGTGGTCGGCACGGTGAACTGGAACTGGCCGACCGACGTGGTCGGCACGGCCGGCGTGCCCGTCGTCGTGCTCTTGATCGCACCCGACGAGTCGAACGTGACCGTGCCGAGGTCGGTCGTGGTGCCGCCCTGCACGCCCGCGTACGCTTCCCACGTGCCCGCCGCCGATTTCACGAAGTACATGTTGACCGCCTGCGAGCCGCCGAGCGAGTCGTACACCTGCACCGACGTCGAATAGTTGTACGTCGAGGTGTCGGTCGCGTCGAACGGTGTCTTGGTCGGCACCTTGTCCTGCGAGTTCAGGTTGAACTGGCCGGTGATCTTGGTCGTGGCGGTCGGCGAGATGTTGGTCGTCGGCGCCTGCAGCGGCACGGTCTGCGCGGTATTCACCACGCCGTTCTTGTCGGCCAGGTAGCCCATCAGGTTCAGGCCCTGCGCGTTGACGATGTAGCCGTTCTTGTCGCGCTGGAACGTGCCGTCGCGCGAGTACGTCGTCACGCCGTTGTTCGACATCTGGAAGAAGCCGTTCCCGTTGATCGCGACGTCGAGCGACGAGTTCGTCGTGTTGATCGTGCCCTGGCCGAACTGCTGCTGTACCGATGCGAGCGCCGTCCCGATCCCGATCTGCGTGTTGACCGACGTCGCGATCGAGTTCGCGTACATGTCGGAGAACTGCGCGGTGCTCGACTTGAAGCCGACCGTGTTCGCGTTCGCGATGTTGTTGCCGATCACGTCGAGCGCGTTCGATGCGCCGGCGAGGCCGCTCAGACCCTGTTGATAACCCATTTCGGTCTCCGTTTTCGAGAAAGCTGGATCAGTTGGTGGTGGTGGCGTCGGAGGACGACGACGATGCGGTGTTCGGGAAGATCGACGCGACCTGGGTGAGCCCCACGGTCGTGCCGTTCGACAGCACGAGCCCCGCCGTGCCGTCCGCCTGCTTGATCACGCTCTGTACCTGCGCGGCCGCGAGCACGGTCGGCGCATACGTCTTGCCGTCGCTGCCCGTGTACTGCGCGCTCACGGTGTACTTGCCGTCCGGCAGCGCGTTGCCGGCCGCGTCGGTCGGCGTCCAGTTGAACGGCACCGTGCCGGCCGACTGCTTGCCCGCGTTGATCGTGTTGACGACGGCGCCCGAGCTGTTCTTCACGGTGATCGTCAGGTTCGACACGTCGTTCGCGAGCGACACGCCGAACGGCGACGCCGCGCCGCTCTTCACCGCGACGCCGTTGCCCGGCGCGAGCACGTTCGTGCCGATCAGGAGCGCGGCCTGCGTCTGCTGGCCCGCCGCGAGCTGGCTCGATAGCGACGTGAGCGACGTGTTCAGCTGCGCGATGCCGCTCACCGTGTTGATCTGGGCGAGCTGCGACGTCATCTGCGAACTGTCGACGGGGCTCGTCGGATCCTGGTTCTGCAGCTGCGTGACGAGCAGCTTCAGGAACGTCGCCTGCAGGTCGCTCGCCGACGTGCCGGTCGTCGACACGTTGCTGGTGTTCATCGTGTCGGTCGGCAGGGTCGACACGTTGGTGCCGTTGCTGCCGATCGTCGTGCTGGTGGATGTCATCCTGAATGGCCTTGTGTCGGAACTGTCGGGTCTGGGGTCTCGATGTCTCGGTGTCTCGATGCCGAAGCTCGCCCGGCGCGGCTTACGAGCCGATCGTCAGCGTCTTGAGCATCAGCGTCTTCGCGGTGTTCAGCGTCTCGACGTTGGCCTGGTACGAGCGCGACGCCGAGATCATGTTCACCATCTCCTGCACCGGATCGACGTTCGGCATCTGTACGTAGCCGTTCGCGTCGGCGGACGGGTTCGCCGGGTCGTAGGTCGACTTCATCGGCGACGGATCGTCCATCACCTTCGTCACGCGCACGCCGCCCACGCCCTGGCCGGACGCGGTGCGCGCGCCGCCCATCGGGTCGGTCGCGAACACGACCTGCTTGGCCTTGTACGGCTTGCCGTCGGGGCCGGTCGCGCTGTCGGCGTTCGCGAGGTTCGACGCGGTGACGTTCAGGCGCTGCGATTGCGCGGACAGCGCCGAACCGGCGACGCCGAAGATGTTCATCAACGAGGGCATGGAGGCTCCTTGTTCGGGGGGCGGAAGCGGCGCGCGCTTACGAGTTCGTCGAGATCGCGGCGATCATCGCCTTGATCTGCTGGGTCATCACGGTCATCCCGGTTTCGTAGTGCAGCGCGTTGTTCGCGAACTGCACGCGCTCGACGTCGAGATCGACCGTGTTGCCGTCGAGCGACGGCTGCAGCGGCATCCGGTATTGCGAACGACCGTAGTCGTCGGCCGGGCCGCCCGTGGGAATCAGCTTCGCGGTGCCGGCCATGTGGCCCGGCGCCGTCGACACCATCGTCATCCCGCTCGCCACGCCGGCCGGCTGCGCCATCGGCAGCTGCGCGGCGTTGCTCGGCGCGAGGCCGCCGTGGGTCTGCTTCAGCGAGCGCGCGAGGGTCGACGCGAAATCGACGTCGCGGGCCTGGTAGCCCGGCGTGTCGGCGTTCGCGATGTTCGACGACAGCAGTTCCTGCCGATAGGCGCGCACGTCGAGCGCCTGTCGGCCGAACGCGAATTCGGCATCGAGTTTGTCCAGCATGTGTGCGTCTCTCCGTATGAAGCGCTGCACGCCCGTTGCGCCGGATGGCGACCCAAGGGGCTTTTTTCCATGACAGCGATGGTAGGCGTCGCGCGCAACCGGCAATCGGGCGAATAACGCGGCAAAGGCCCCCTCTATTCATCGTTTGCGCGACGGCCCCGCTCCCTAGAATGCGAATCGGATCAACGGTTTCTAGGACACGGCGATGACAGGCAGCGCACTTCGGGCAAACGACGGACGCCGGACGCGTGTGCCGCGTGCGTTCGCGCTCGCCGCGGCGCTGTGGCTCGCGGTGCCGGTTGCGCACGCGGACGACGGGATGATCGTGATCCCCGGACGCGGCGAGACGGCCGAGACGGCGCTCGCGCATGCGAATGCGGCGAGCGGCGGGCAGTTCGGCGGGAATGCGGGGATGGCGTCGGGTGCGGGCATGGCGTCGGGAGCGGGAGCAGGCATGGCGATGGCGGCCGGTGCAGCCGGCACCGA
>NZ_VWWG01000235.1:0-7831 GCF_011753085.1 Burkholderia sp. Tr-862 | reverse complement strand
GGCGCGGCGGCAGGCGGCCTGGTCGGCGCCGGCGTGCGCTGATCGACGCCGGCGCGCATGCGCGCCGGCCGGTCGTGACGGCGTTCGCCACGCGTCACGACCGGCCTATGCATCGCCCCATCGCACATCCCTTCCGCGATTCGACAGGCAGCATCAGGGAGGAGCGGGTGTGCGACACTTCGTCGACGTCACATAACGACTTCATTCGTCGACGAATCCTCCATGAGCGACTTTCCCGTTTTCGTGCTGCCGGGCTACGGCAACTCCGGTCCGTTCCACTGGCAAAGCCGCTGGGAGCGCGCCGACGCGCGTTTCGTGCGCATTGCGATGCCCGACTGGGACCGCGCGTTCCGCAACGGCTGGTGTCTCGCGCTCGATCGCGCGGTGGAAGCCGCGCCGGGCCCGGTGATGATCGCCGCGCACAGCCTCGGCACGCTGACCACCGCGTGGTGGGCGACCCGCTACGCGCGGCCGGCCGCGCTCGCGAAGGTGCGCGGCGCGCTGCTTGTCGCGCTGCCCGATCCGGCCGGGCCCGGGTTTCCGGCCGACGCGCACGGCTTCGGGCCGGTGCCGCACGAACGGCTGCCGTTTCCGACCTGCGTGGCCGCGAGCAGCGACGATTCGTATGGCTCGCTCGCGTTCGCGCGCGGCTGCGCGCATGCGTGGGGCAGCGCCTTCCATGACCTCGGCCCGCGCGGCCACCTCAACGCGGACAGCGGGCTCGGCGACTGGCCCGACGCACGCGGCTGGCTCGACGCGCTCGCGCGCTAGCCATCGATTCACTGGCCGTCGGCCACCGGTCGCACGCCGCCGCGCCGCCGAAGGCGCCGCGACGCGTACGTCCCCGCGGGCTTAGATCGCCTGCTTCGCCTTGAGCGCCGCAATGCGCGCCGCGTCGTAGCCGAGCATGTCGCGCAGCACCGCTTCGGTCTGCGCGCCGAGCAGCGGCGGGGCCGTGCGCGCATCGGGCGGCGTCGCGCTCATCCGGATCGGATTGCGCACGAGCTTCACGTCCGCGCCGCACGGATGCGGCAGCGACACCTGCATCCCGCGCGCGACCACCTGTTCGTTGTCGAACACTTCGTCGAGTTCGTTGATCGGCCCGCACGGCACGCCGGCCGCTTCCAGCGTGCCGATCCAGTCGGCCTTGGCGCGTGTCTTCACCATCTCCGCGAGGATCGGCACCAGCGTGTCGCGATGGCGCACGCGCGACGGGTTGGTCGCGAACCGTTCGTCGTCGGCCAGCTCGGCCCGGCCGCCGGCCTCGACGAACTTGCGGAACTGCCCGTCGTTGCCGACCGCGACGATGATCCAGCCGTCGCTCGTCTGGAACGTCTGGTACGGCACGATGTTCGGGTGCGCGTTGCCCCAGCGCACCGGCGGCTTGCCGCTCGCGAGGAAGTTGGTGTTCATGTTCGCGAGCAGCGCGACCTGCACGTCGAGCAGCGCCATGTCGATGTACTGGCCTTCGCCCGTGCGGTCGCGGTGCGCGAGCGCGGCGAGCACCGCGATCGTCGAATAGAGGCCCGTCGCGAGGTCGGCGATCGCGACGCCAGCTTTCTGCGGGCCGCCGCCCGGCTCGCTGTCGCGCTCGCCGGTGATGCTCATGAAGCCGCCGATGCCCTGGACGATGAAGTCGTAGCCCGCGCGATGCGCGTACGGGCCCGTCTGGCCGAAACCCGTGACCGAGCAGTAGACGAGATCGGGCTTCACCGCGCGCAGCGATTCGTAATCGAGCCCGTATTTCGCGAGCTGCCCGACCTTGTAGTTCTCGAGCACGACGTCGCTTTGCGCGGCGAGCTCGCGCACGATCTGCTGGCCTTCCGGCGTCGCGATGTCGACCGTGACCGAGCGCTTGTTGCGGTTCGCCGCGAGGTAGTAAGCGGCCTCGGCGGTGTCGGCGCCGGCCGCGTCCTTCAGATACGGCGGCCCCCAGTGGCGCGTGTCGTCGCCGGCGCCAGGGCGCTCGACCTTGATCACGTCCGCGCCGAAATCGGCAAGGGTCTGCGCGCACCACGGGCCCGCGAGCACGCGGGTGAGGTCCAGCACGCGGATATGGCTCAGGGCACCCATCGTCGAATCGTCTCCTTTCGTGGCTCGCCTTCGGACAAGGCGGATCGGCATGCCGACCATCTTAAGGCGAATCGGCCGCACGGGTGGCCCAGGCCGGTCGTCCGGCACGGCGGGCCGCTGCCGTCTGGGCCGCCGGTCGGTATCGTATAATCGATCGTTTACGATATTTGCCCGCCGTGCGTCCGCGAGGACGGCCGGCGTTTGAAGCCGTCTCAGCCAGACATTCCCCGCACGCCATGAAAGCTGCCGAAATCCGCGAGAAATTCCTCAAATTCTTCGAATCGAAGGGCCACACGATCGTCCGCTCGTCGAGCCTCGTGCCCGGTAACGACCCCACGCTGATGTTCACGAACTCGGGCATGGTCCAGTTCAAGGACGTGTTCCTCGGCACGGACCCGCGTCCGTACTCGCGCGCCACGACGGCGCAGCGCAGCGTGCGCGCGGGCGGCAAGCACAACGACCTCGAGAACGTCGGCTACACGGCGCGCCACCACACGTTCTTCGAGATGCTCGGCAACTTCTCGTTCGGCGACTACTTCAAGCACGACGCGATCCGCTTCGCGTGGGAGCTGCTGACTACGGTCTACCAGCTGCCGAAGGACAAGCTGTGGGTCACCGTCTACCAGGAAGACGACGAAGCCTACGACATCTGGGCGAAGGAAGTCGGCGTGCCGACCGAGCGGATCATCCGGATCGGCGACAACAAGGGCGCGCGCTACGCGTCGGACAACTTCTGGACGATGGGCGATACCGGCCCGTGCGGCCCGTGCACGGAAATCTTCTACGACCACGGCCCGGAAGTGTGGGGCGGCCCGCCGGGATCGCCTGAAGAAGACGGCGACCGCTACATCGAGATCTGGAACCTCGTGTTCATGCAGTTCAACCGCGACGCGCAGGGCAACATGACGCGCCTGCCGAAGCAGTCGGTTGACACCGGCATGGGCCTCGAGCGCCTTGCCGCGGTGCTGCAGCACGTGCACAGCAACTACGATATCGACCTGTTCCAGAACCTGATCAAGGCCGCCGCGCGCGTGACCGAGATCAGCGACCTCACCAACAACTCGCTGAAGGTGATCGCCGATCACATCCGCGCGTGCTCGTTCCTGATCGTCGACGGGGTGATTCCGGGCAACGAAGGCCGCGGCTACGTGCTGCGCCGGATCGTGCGCCGCGCGATCCGCCATGGCTACAAGCTCGGCCGCAAGGGCTCGTTCTTCCACAAGCTGGTGGCCGACCTCGTCGCCGAGATGGGCGCGGCCTATCCGGAGCTGAAGGAAGCCGAGCAACGCGTGACCGACGTGCTGCGCCAGGAAGAAGAGCGCTTCTTCGAGACGATCGAGCACGGGATGTCGATCCTCGAGGCCGCACTCGCCGACGTCGAAGCGAAGGGCGGCAAGGTGCTCGACGGCGAGCTCGCGTTCAAGCTGCACGACACCTACGGCTTCCCGCTCGACCTCACGGCCGACGTGTGCCGCGAGCGCGGGATGACGGTCGACGAGCCGGCATTCGACGATGCGATGGCGCGCCAGCGCGAGCAGGCGCGCGCGGCCGGCAAGTTCAAGGCCACGCAGGGCCTCGAATACACGGGTGCGAAAACCACGTTCCACGGTTACGAGGAAATCGCGTTCGACGACGCGAAGGTCGTCGCGCTGTACGTCGACGGTTCGGCCGTCAATGAAGTGAAGGCCGGCCAGGATGCGGTCGTCGTGCTCGACCACACGCCGTTCTACGCGGAATCGGGCGGCCAGGTCGGCGACCAGGGCGTGCTCGCGAACGCGGCGACGCGCTTCGCGGTGGCCGACACGCTGAAGGTGCAGGCCGACGTGGTCGGCCATCACGGCACGCTGGAGCAGGGCACGCTGAAGATCGGCGACGTGCTGCGCGCGGAAATCGACGCGCACCGCCGTGCCCGCACGCAGCGCAACCACTCGGCCACCCACCTGATGCACAAGGCGCTGCGTGAAGTGCTCGGCGCGCACGTGCAGCAGAAGGGTTCGCTCGTCGATGCGGAGAAGACCCGTTTCGACTTCGCGCACAACGCGCCGATGACTGACGACGAAATCCGTCGCGTCGAGCAGATCGTCAACAACGAAATCCTCGCGAACGCGCCGGGCATCGTGCGCGTGATGCCGTACGACGAAGCGGTGAAGGGCGGTGCGATGGCGCTGTTCGGCGAGAAGTACGGCGACGAAGTGCGTGTGCTCGACCTCGGCTTCTCGCGCGAACTGTGTGGCGGCACGCACGTGCATCGCACCGGCGACATCGGCTTCTTCAAGATCGTCGTCGAAGGCGGTGTCGCGGCCGGCATCCGCCGGGTCGAGGCGATCACCGGCGACAACGCGGTGCGTTACGTGCAGGAACTCGATGCGCGCGTGAACGAAGCCGCGGCCGCGCTGAAGGCGCAGCCGTCGGAACTCACTCAGCGCATCGCGCAGGTGCAGGACCAGGTGAAGTCGCTCGAGAAGGAACTGGGCGCGCTGAAGTCGAAGCTCGCGTCGAGCCAGGGCGACGAGCTCGCGCAGCAGGCCACCGAAGTCGGCGGCGTGTACGTGCTGGCCGCGACGCTCGACGGCGCGGACGCGAAGACGCTGCGCGAGACGGTCGACAAGCTGAAGGACAAGCTGAAGAGCGCGGCGATCGTGCTGGCGGCCGTCGAAGGCGGCAAGGTCAGCCTGATCGCGGGCGTCACGCCGGATGCGAGCAAGAAGGTCAAGGCCGGCGAGCTCGTGAACTTCGTCGCGCAGCAGGTCGGCGGCAAGGGCGGCGGCCGTCCGGACATGGCGCAGGCAGGCGGCACGGAACCGGCGAACCTGCCGGGCGCGCTCGCGGGCGTCAAGGGCTGGGTCGAAGAACGTCTTTGATCGTCCCGGCTGATGCGATGCGGGCTTGCCGGCCCCATCGCATCACATGAAAAAAACGACCCGATCGGCGTTGGCCGGTCGGGTCGTTTTTGCGTTTACGTGCGGTTGGACAGTTGTCGCTTGATGTTTGCAATTCTTGATGGAGGTGGGACGATACGGACCTGTGTAGGGAGGGGCGAACAATGGGCAATCTGGAGCATGCTCGGTTCTATGTACCGTCGTCGACCTACGCTTCCAGGACTGTGTGATCGAGGCCATCTGATGTCGATAATTGCTGCTTTCAGAGTGATTCTTGTCGTGAGCCTGTTAGCGGTTAATGCACGTGCAGAGACGCCGCCCCCATCGAAAATCGATCCGATTGCCGCGATGTCAGATCATCCGCGCTATGAAAAACTGCCGCGGTTCGATCCGCATCAAAAGAGTTTCACATGTACATATCAAGTAAAGCATGTGCCGCCGATCGATCCGCAGGCGGAGGTGTGGTTTCAGCAAGCGCTTGCGCTCGATGATCCCGACCTGTATTACCAGAAGCGTGACCACGCGAAGATCTATCAGTTGTACGTCCAGGCGGCCGAACGCGGGCATTGGAAAGCAATGCTCAATGTTGCCTCATTAATCCGGAGCAACTATCCCGGCGTGCCGCAGCACGATCCTGAGGTCGCCATTGAATGGATCGAAAAAGCGATGAAGCTGGGTGTGCCGGATGCCTACGACATGATGGGTGTCTATCACCTGAATGGCTTTGTCAAGGGAGGTGATGTGACGACCGCATATGCTTTCTTCCAGCGTGCGGCAGACATGGGCAGTCCGTCGGCAATGGCATTTCTCGGAGAGAAACTCGACGCGACGTATGACGATTCCGATGAGGAGTTTTGGGGAAATTTGCCGATTGCTACCCGGATGCTTGAATGTGCGGTTGCGCAAGGTTATGGAGATGCTGCTGAAGAATTATCTTTTGTCTATGCGCGTCCACGAACAACGGACGCAAAACGACGCGCTCTCACGATGCTTCAAGAAGGGGTAAAGCTGGGGAGTGCAAAATGCGCAACGAAGCTGTCTATTGAATTTGACGGCTTCAACCTGGCGAATGGTCGGAATCTTCCCGGTGGCATTGATAGAGCGCGCGCTGACAGATACCGCGCACTAAAGGGGGCATTGGAGCATTATCAGGGGCGCATCAAACTTCCGAGTCTTGACGAAGTACTGCCGCTGCCGCCTGCGTCTCTGCCCAAGTGGGACGGTAACGTGCAGAGCCTGATCGACGCCGCGAAGCCCGTGGCGCTTTCAACGGAGCCCAACACAAGGCAACCGCAGTAGCAGCGGGTGGCGAGCGGTTGCCACGACGGCTAACCTCGTCCACCTCAAACCGGCATCGCCACCCATGGTTTCACGGCATCACTCGGCTGCCTTGCAGCCTCGCCGAGCGCATCGCGCAGCGCGGCGAGCGCCGCCGACGCGTAACCGTGCCGCCACGCGAGCACCGTGTCGATTCCCTCGAGTTCGGCGATCGTGTGGGCCGTGACGTTGCCGGTTTCCGGCTGCAGGTCGAGCACCGACCTCGGCGCGACCGCGACGCCCGCGCCGGCCGCGACGCACGCGACGATTGCGTGATACGAACCGAGTTCGAGCACGCGCGCGGCTTTCACCCCGTGCGCCGCATACCATTGCTCGACGTATTTCCGGTACGTGCAGCCGCGTTCGAACGCGATCAGCGTGGGCAGGATCACGTCGCGCGGCGTGCGCACCGGCGGATGGCCGCGCGGCGTCAGCAGCACGAGATCCTCGCGGTAGATCGGCACCGTCTCGAACGTGTCCGGCAGCGTGTCCGGTGCGGGAGGACGCGCGAACAGCGCCGCGTCGACCTCGAAGTCGCGCACCCTGTCGATCAGCCAGCCGGTCGTGCCGGTCACGAGTTCCAGCGATACGTCGGGCCACGCATGGTGATAGCGCGCGAGCACGGTCGGCAGCCGGCTCGCGGCCGTGCTCTCCATCGTGCCGAGCCGCAGCCGCCCGCGCGGCGTGTCCTCGCGCACCGCGTCGCGCGCCTCGTCGGCAAGCGCGAGCAGCCGCTCCGCGTACGGCAGCAGCGTGTGCCCGGCCGGCGTCAGCACGAGCCGGCGGCCGTCGCGCACGAACAGCGCCGCGCCGAGTTCCTCCTCGAGCTGCTTGATGCGCGTCGTCACGTTCGACTGCACGCGATGGAGCTTCGCCGCCGCGCGCGTGACGCCGTTCTCGCGCACGACGGCCCGGAAAATCGCCAATGCCGCCAGGTCCATGATTCTCTCCGGGAGATGTTTGGATTCTTTATTATTCATTTTTAGAGAACCTTTGGTCAAGCTACGATACAAGCGTTCCGATCTCCGTTCCGGCCGGCGCACACCGCGTGCGGCCCATGCCGCCATGTCCCGTTCCGATGCTCCGAGTGCCGCCGCCGGCGCCCACCCGTCCGATGACGCCGACCGCCGCGCCCGCGCGGCCGCGCTCGCCTGCATGATCGGGCTCGCGGTCGCGCTCGGCGTCGGCCGCTTCGCGTTCACGCCGCTGCTGCCGTTGATGCTCGCCGACGGCTCGATCGGCCTGAAGGCCGGCAGCTGGCTCGCGTCGGCGAACTACGCGGGCTATTTCGTCGGCGCGGTCAGCTGCGCGGCGGTGCGGGTCGCGCCCGCGCGGATGGTGCGCTTCGGGCTCGCCGCCACCGTGCTGCTGACCGCCGCGATGGGCGTCGGCCATCTGCTTTCAGCGTGGCTCGTGGTGCGCTTCGTCGCGGGTGTCGTCAGTGCATGGACGTTCGTGTTCGTGTCGCAATGGGGGCTGCGGCGGCTCACCGAGCTGCACGCGCCCGAGTGGAGCGGGGTGATCTACGCGGGGCCCGGTGTCGGCATCGTGCTGATGGGGCA
>NZ_VWWG01000234.1:0-7915 GCF_011753085.1 Burkholderia sp. Tr-862 | reverse complement strand
TTCTGTTTCTCAGCAGCGCTGCGTTTTCAGCAGCAGAGAAGCGAGATTATGAACCGTCTTTCTTCGCTCGTCAACAACTTTTTGAACTGCTTCGTTGCGACGGCGGGGGTTCAACTTCGTGTGCGCCAAGGTCACTACAGCAACCTTCGACAGCACCGCTTCCCTTCCCTCTCGCGCCGCGTTTCCGTTAGCGCGAAAGAGGCGTGATTCTAAGCACCCGCCCCCGTCTCCGCAAGCCCCTTTGTGAAAATATTTTGAAAAAGCCCCCGTGCGCTGTCGCGCACGGGGGCTGGGGTTCATTGCACCAGGAAATCATGCCGGCGACCGACACCCGTCGCCATCGAATCAGCGGTTCTTGAATACCGGCTTCCGCTTCTCGACGAATGCCGCCATCCCTTCCTTCTGATCTTCGGTCGCGAACAGCGAATGGAACAGTCGACGCTCGAAATGAACGCCCTCGGCCAGCGTCGTCTCATACGCACGGCTCACCGACTCCTTGACCATCATGACCGCCGGCAGCGAGAACTCGGCGATCGTCGTCGCCGCGGCAATCGCTTCGTCGAGCAACTTGTCGGCCGGCAGCACGCGCGAAACGAGCCCTGCCCGCTCTGCCTCGGCCGCATCCATGAAGCGCGCGGTCAGGCACATGTCCATCGCCTTCGCCTTCGACACCGCGCGCGGCAGGCGCTGCGTGCCGCCTGCACCCGGCATCACGCCCAGCTTGATTTCGGGCTGGCCGAACTTGGCCGTATCTGCCGCGAAGATGATGTCGCACATCATCGCGAGCTCGCAGCCGCCGCCGAGCGCGAACCCCGCCACGGCAGCAATGATCGGCTTGCGGATCTCGCGGACGGTCTCCCAGTTACGCGTGATGTAGTCGCCGCGGTAGACATCCATATAGGAATAGGTCGCCATCATGCCGATGTCGGCCCCGGCCGCGAACGCCTTCTCGCTCCCCGTCACGACGATCGCGCCGATCTCGTCGTCCGCGTCAAACGCTTTCAGCGCAGCGCCCAATTCATCCATCAACGCATCGTTGAGCGCATTGAGCGCCTTCGGACGGTTGAGCGTGACCAGCCCGACCCGCCCCCGGGTCTCCACCAGGATGTTCTCGTAAGACATCTATTTCTCCTCGATCAATGAAATGAGAAACGCCTCGCACACGCGAATAGTTTGATGCTACCATTCTCCGACCAACCGGTCGGTTAATTAATCGGTCCAATTCCTCTCAACGTCCATCAGGCTGCCGTCATGACCCATGCACTGTTCACGAAGCACGAAGACACGCTGAAACACGCTCTCGCCGCCATCGAGAGCCGCGGGTACTGGAGCCCGTTCGCGGAAATGCCAAGTCCCAAAGTGTACGGGGAAAGCGCCAACGCCGATGGTGAAGCGGCGTTCAAAGCACACCTCGGCAACACGTTCGTGCTCGACCAGCCGGCATCCGGCGGAACCGTCGGCGCGGAGCAGTCGCCGTACGGGATCGCACTCGGCATCCGCTATCCGAAATCGACGCCCGACGAGCTGATTGCAGCGGCCGCCGCTGCCCAGCGTGCATGGCGCGAAGCCGGCCCGAGCGCGTGGATCGGCGTCAGCCTCGAAATCCTCGCGCGGCTGAACCGCGCAAGCTTCGAGATTGCCTACAGCGTGATGCACACCACGGGCCAGGCGTTCATGATGGCGTTCCAGGCCGGCGGCCCGCATGCGCAGGATCGCGCACTCGAAGCAGTCGCCTATGCCTGGGACGAACTGCGTCGCATCCCCGCCGATGCGCACTGGGAAAAGCCGCAAGGCAAGAACCCGCCGCTCGCGATGCACAAGCGCTATACGATCGTCCCGCGCGGCACCGGCCTCGTGCTCGGCTGCTGCACGTTCCCGACGTGGAACGGCTACCCCGGCCTGTTCGCCGACCTGGCGACCGGCAACACGGTGATCGTCAAACCGCACCCGGGCGCGATCCTGCCGCTCGCGATCACGGTTCGCATCGCCCGCGACGTGCTGCGCGAGGCCGGCTTCGATCCGAACGTCGTCACGCTCCTCGCAACCGAGCCGAACGACGGCGCCCTCGTCCAGGACCTCGCGCTGCGTCCTGAAATCAAGCTGATCGACTTCACGGGCAGCACGCAAAACGGCACGTGGCTCGAACGCCATGCCCATCAGGCCCAGGTGTATACGGAGAAGGCCGGCGTCAACCAGATCGTGATCGACTCGACCGACGACTTGAAGGCCGCGGCCAAGAACATCGCGTTCTCGCTGGCGCTGTACTCCGGCCAGATGTGCACCGCACCGCAGAACATCTACGTCCCGCGCGACGGCATCCGGACGGCAGACGGCCACGCGAGCTTCGACGAAGTCGCGCAGGCGATCGCCGTGTCCGTGCAGAAGCTGACCGGCGACCCGGCTCGCTCGGTCGAACTGATCGGCGCGATCCAGAACGACGGCGTGACCGCGCGCATCGACGACGCCCGCAAGCTCGGCCGCGTGCTCGCCGACAGCCAGACGCTCCAGCACCCGGCGTTCGCCGACGCTCGCGTGCGCACGCCGCTGGTGCTGCAGCTCGACGTGGCCGACCGCGCGAAATTCACGCAGGAGTGGTTCGGCCCGATCTCGTTCGTGATCGCGACCGACTCGACCGCACAGTCGCTCGATCTCGCCGGCGAAATCGCCGCGGAGCATGGCGCGCTGACGCTTTCCGTCTATAGCACCGACGACAAGATCCTCGACGCCGCGCACGATGCCGCGGTGCGTGGCGGCGTCGCGCTGTCGATCAACCTGACGGGCGGTGTGTTCGTCAACCAGTCGGCCGCGTTCTCCGACTTCCACGGCACCGGTGCGAACCCGGCTGCCAACGCGGCGCTGGCCGACCCGGCGTTCGTCGCCAATCGGTTCCGCGTGGTGCAAAGCCGCGTCCATGTTGCACCGAAGGCCGTGCCCGCGGAAGTCGGCCAGACTGCATAACCCGAATGGCCGACGTGCAAACGCCGCCACGTTCCCTACCATGAACGAATCCGCCACTCGGCGGGTTCGTTGCACATCGACATATCCATGACCGACGCCTACATCTGCGACGCGATTCGCACCCCCATCGGCCGCTACGGCGGCGCCCTGAAAGACGTTCGCGCCGACGATCTCGGCGCGGTGCCGCTCAAGGCGCTGATCGAACGCAACCAGAACGTCGACTGGTCGGCGATCGACGACGTGATCTACGGCTGCGCGAACCAGGCCGGCGAAGACAACCGCAACGTCGCGCGCATGTCCGCGCTGCTCGCGGGCCTGCCGACCGCCGCGCCGGGCACGACGCTGAACCGGTTGTGCGGCTCGGGCATGGACGCCGTCGGCACGGCCGCGCGTGCGATCAAGGCGGGCGAGGCACGCTTGATGATCGCGGGCGGTGTGGAAAGCATGACGCGTGCGCCGTTCGTGATGGGCAAGGCCGCCAGCGCATTCGCGCGCCAGGCCGCCATTTTCGACACGACGATCGGCTGGCGTTTCGTCAATCCGCTGATGAAACAACAATACGGCGTCGACTCGATGCCCGAGACGGCCGAGAACGTCGCGGTCGACTACAACATCAGCCGCGCCGATCAGGACCTGTTCGCGCTGCGCAGCCAGCAGAAGGCCGCGCGTGCGCAGCAGGACGGCACGCTCGCCGCTGAAATCGTCCCAGTCACGATTCCGCAGAAAAAAGGCGACGCGCTCGTCGTATCGCTCGACGAGCATCCACGCGAAACATCGCTCGAAGCGCTCGCGAAGCTGAAGGGTGTCGTGCGTCCCGACGGCTCGGTAACGGCCGGCAACGCGTCGGGCGTCAACGACGGCGCATGCGCCCTGCTGCTCGCCAACGCGGAAGCCGCCGATCAATATGGGCTGCGCCGCCGCGCGCGCGTCGTCGGCATGGCGAGCGCCGGCGTCGAGCCGCGCGTGATGGGTATCGGCCCGGCGCCAGCCACGCAGAAACTGTTGCGCCAGCTCGGCATGACGATCGACCAGTTCGACGTGATCGAGCTGAACGAAGCGTTCGCCTCGCAGGGTCTCGCGGTGCTGCGCATGCTCGGTGTCGCCGACGACGATCCGCGCGTGAACCCGAACGGCGGTGCGATCGCGCTCGGCCACCCGCTCGGCGCATCGGGTGCGCGGCTCGTGACCACGGCGCTTCACCAACTCGAGCGTACGGGCGGCCGCTTTGCGCTCTGTACGATGTGCATCGGCGTCGGCCAGGGCATCGCGATCGCGATCGAACGCGTGTAACCGACGCGCCGCGCGCCTATAACGAAGTCATGAAGGAGACTCTGCATGTCATATCAGGCGATCCAGCTGGATATCGATCAGGCGGCCCGCGTGGCCGCGATCACCCTCAACCGTCCGGACAAGCTGAACAGCTTCACGCGGGCGATGCACCGCGAACTGCAGTCGGCACTCGATGAAGTCGAGGCGAGCGGCGCGCGTGCGCTGATCCTGACGGGTGCGGGACGTGGCTTCTGCGCGGGCCAGGACCTGGCCGACCTCGACTTCACGCCAGGCGCGTCCACCGACCTCGGCACGCTGATCGACGAGTATTTCAATCCCCTGATCCGCCGCCTGCAACGCATGCCGATTCCGGTAATCGCCGCCGTCAACGGCACGGCGGCCGGCGCCGGCGCGAATCTCGCGCTCGCATGCGACATCGTATTTGCCGCGCGCTCGAGCAGTTTCATCCAGGCCTTCGTCAAGATCGGGCTCGTACCCGATTCGGGCGGCACCTGGTTCCTGCCGCAACGCGTCGGCATGGCCCGCGCGCTGGGGCTCGCACTGACCGGCGACAAGCTCGGCGCCGAACAGGCCGAACAATGGGGCTTGATCTGGCGCGCGGTCGACGACGATGCGCTCGCCGCGTCGGCCCGTCAGGTCGCCAACCAGCTCGGGCAGCAGCCGACGCTCGCGATCGCGTCGATCAAGCAGTCGATGCGCGACAGCATGACGAATACGCTCGACCAGCAGCTCGACCTCGAGCGCGACCTGCAGCGCAAGCTCGGCCAGTCGGCCGACTACGCGGAAGGCGTCAAGGCGTTCATCGAAAAGCGCGCGCCGCGCTTCGAGGGGCGTTGACATGACCACGTCCACCGACACGCTCGCCCCCGATGCGCTCGCCCGTGCGACGGCCCAGGCCATGTACGATGCGGACGCCTGCAGCCGCGCGTTCGGCATGGAAATCGCCGAAGTGCGCGCCGGCTACGCTCGCCTGCAGATGCGCGTACGGCCGGAATTCCTGAACGGACACCAGACCTGCCACGGCGGCATCATCTTCACCCTCGCTGATTCGACGTTCGCGTTTGCGTGCAACTCGTACAACCTGAATACCGTTGCGGCGGGCTGCTCGATCGAATACCTGCGTCCCGTATACGGCAATGACCTGCTGACGGCCGAGGCGATCGAACAGACGCGCAGCGGCCGGCACGGCATCTACGACATCCGCGTCACGAACCAGACAGGCGAAACGGTCGCAATGTTTCGCGGCAAATCGACCCAGATCAAGGGCACGGTCCTTCCGGAAGAACGCTGACGTCCGCGGCTCGCTCATAACAATCACTGGAGACACGCATGACTACCCCGCTACCGCTCGAGCCGATCGAGACCGCCTCACGCGACGAGCTGACCGCGCTGCAACTCGAACGCCTGAAATGGTCGCTCCGGCATGCGTATGAGCACTCCCCCGTCTATCGCCGCAAATTCGACGAAGCGGGCGTGCATCCCGACGACCTGAAAACGCTCGCGGATCTGTCGCGCTTCCCGTTCACGACCAAGAGCGACCTGCGCGACAACTATCCGTTCGGGATGTTCGCGGTGCCGCAGGACCAGATCTCGCGCATTCACGCGTCGTCGGGCACGACCGGCAAGCCGACCGTGGTCGGCTATACGGCGCGCGACATCGACACGTGGGCGAATCTTGTCGCGCGCTCGATCCGCGCGGCCGGCGCGCGCCGCGGCGACAAGGTTCACGTCAGCTACGGCTACGGGCTGTTCACGGGCGGGCTCGGCGCGCACTACGGCGCCGAACGCGCGGGGCTGACGGTGATCCCGTTCGGCGGCGGCCAGACCGAGAAGCAGGTGCAGCTGATCCAGGATTTCCGGCCCGACATCATCATGGTGACGCCGAGCTACATGCTGTCGATCGCCGATGAGATCGAGCGCCAGGGCCTCGACCCCGCGCAAAGTTCGCTGCGCATCGGCATCTTCGGCGCGGAACCGTGGACCAACGACATGCGGGTGGCCATCGAGCAGCGCATGGGCATCGATGCGGTCGACATCTACGGGCTGTCCGAAGTAATGGGTCCGGGCGTCGCGTCGGAATGCGTCGAGACCAAGGACGGCCCGACCATCTGGGAAGACTACTTCTATCCGGAAATCATCGATCCCGAGACCGGCGAAGTGCTGCCGGACGGCCAACTCGGCGAGCTGGTCTTCACGTCGCTGACGAAGGAAGCACTGCCGATCGTCCGCTACCGGACGCGCGACCTCACGCGTCTGCTGCCCGGCACCGCGCGCGCAATGCGCCGGATGGAAAAAATCACCGGGCGTTCGGACGACATGATGATCGTGCGGGGTGTCAACGTCTTCCCGACGCAAATCGAGGAACAGCTGCTGAAGCAGCACGCGCTCGCGCCGCACTATCAGATCGTGCTGACGAAGGAAGGGCCGCTCGACGTGCTGACGCTCAACGTCGAACCGTGTCCCGAAACGGCCCCCGACACGGCGGCGATCCATGCCGCCAGGCAGGCGCTCGCGCACGACATCAAGTCGCTGATCGGCGTGACGGCCGTGATCAACGTGCTGCCCGTGAACGGGATCGAGCGCTCGGTCGGCAAGGCACGCCGCGTGATCGACAAGCGCAAGGGCTGACACCCGCCGCGGCCCCATCGCCACGCGAAGCAGCAATCGCGCACGCAAAAAAACAGCCCGACCGGCCAACAAACCGATCGGGCTGTTTCGTTTCGATGCCCGGCTACACGTGCACGCCGGCACCGCCGCGCATCACGAATTCGGGAACAGCAGCCACATCCGGCCGGTCTGCTTCATCCGCCCGGCCTGGTCGCCGGCGTCGTCGCCGAGCCCCCAGAAATAGTCGGCCCGCACGCCGCCCCGGATCGCGGAACCCGTATCCTGCGCGAACACGAGCCGGTTCATCGGCGTATTCGTCAAAGGACGCGTGGTCTGCAGGAACACGGGCGTGCCGAGCGGGATCGACGACGGATCGACCGCGATCGAGCGCTCGGGCGTGAGCGGCACGCCGAGCGCGCCGATCGGGCCGTCCGCGCCGCCGTGCGGCGCATCTTCCTTGGTCGGCATGTCACGGAAGAACACGAATCGCGGATTCGTATCGAGCAACGCGTCGACGCGAGTCGGGTTCGCCTTCGCCCACGCCTTGATGCCCTGCATCGTCGCCTGTGCGGGCGTCAACTCGCCGCGATCGAGCAGCCACTTGCCGATCGAACGATACGGCTGGTTGTTGGTACCGCCGAAACCGACCCGCATCACCGAACCGTCGTCGAGCAGCACGCGCCCCGAACCCTGCACCTGCAGGAAGAACGCCTCGATCGGATCGTCGACCCACACGAGTTCGTTGCCGTTCAGGATGCCGGCGCGCTCGAGCTGCGCGCGAGCCGGCAGCGCGGCGCCGGCGCGATAACCTGCCGGCCAGCGGTACAGCGCGTACTGGTAAGGACCGCGACGCACGCGCGAGCCGTGCAGCAGCGGCTCGTAATAGCCGGTCACGAGCCCGTCGAGCGTGCCGTCGGTGTTCGCCAGCTGAAACGGCGTGAAATACGTTTCGAAGAATGCACGCGCGCCGCTGACGTCGAGTTCGTCGAGGCGATCCGCGGCCGCGCAGGCGCGCTGCCACGCCGGCTGGCGCGCGAGCCGCACGCAGTTCTGCCGCAGA
>NZ_VWWG01000233.1:0-7983 GCF_011753085.1 Burkholderia sp. Tr-862 | reverse complement strand
GCCGGGCCGCCCGCGACACCGCCGGCCGGGCCCGCCCGCCGGTAGAATGCAGGCTTCTTCCCGACCGCCGCCCGCCGCGCCCCGCCTGCATGGAACTGAAATGGCTCGAAGACTTCGTCTCGCTCGCGGAAACGCGCAGCTTTAGCCGGTCCGCCGAACTGCGGCACGTGTCGCAGCCCGCGTTCTCGCGGCGCATCCAGGCGCTGGAAGCATGGGTCTCGACCGAATTGATCGATCGTTCGGTCTATCCGACGCGGCTCACGCAGGCCGGCCAGATCTTCTACGAGCAGGCACTGACGATGCTGTCGCAGGCGCACGAGGCGCGCACGCTGCTGCGCGGCCACGTCGGCGCGCCGGTGCCGACGATCGAGTTCGCGGTGCCGCACACGCTGTCGCTCACGTATTTCCCGCGCTGGCTGCAGCGGATCGAGGCGAAGATGGGACAGGTCCACACGCGGCTGCGCGCGCTGAACGTGCACGATGCCGTGCTGTCGCTCGTCGAGGGCGGCTGCGATCTCGTGATGGGCTACCACCACCCGAGCCACCCGGTCGCGCTCGACCCGGCGCGCTACGAGATGCTGGTTCTCGGCAGCGAGCCGATCAGCCCGTTCTCGGCGCCGGGTCGCGCCGGCCGGCCGCGCTACACGCTGCCGGGCACGGCCGAGGCGCGCGTGCCGTACCTGTCGTATACGCCGAACGCGTATCTCGGCCGGATGACCGAAGTCATCGTTGCGAACGCACCGACGCGGCTGTTCCTCGATCGCGTCTACGAAACCGACATGGCCGAAGGGCTGAAGGCGATGGCGCTCGCGGGCCACGGCGTCGCGTTCCTGCCGCACAGCGCGGTCGAGGACGCGGTGGCCGGCGGCCGCCTGATCCGGCTCGACCGTTCGGCGCGCGGCGGCACCCATCCGTTCACGCTGACGATGGAGATTCGCCTGTACTGCGACAAGCTCGCGCTGCAGGGCGACGATCCGCGCCAGAAGCTCGTGTGCGGGCTGTGGGAAGTCGTGCGCGACGAATTGCGCGACACGGCTGAATGATGGGATCGCGCACGGCCGCGCGCGGCTGACGACAAGCTTGCCGCGCCTGTCGGACGGCTGTCCGGCGCGCGTCCGGCGTATTTCACCAACGTTTTTCGCGCAACGCGATGCACGACCGATCGCGGACGTTCTTGCGCAAATCGACCGCGGATTTGCGAAAAATCCCGATCATGCAAGAAACGCATAATCGAATAAGCAAACGGCATTGGATAAAAAAAATGGGTTTTTCGACAATGTGCGCAATCCGTTGAACGTTGGAGCATCCATGTCTTCGCAACTGCAGTCCATCCCGTCCTACCTGCACGCCGACGATCTCGGCCCGTGGGGCAACTACCTTCAGCAGGTCGATCGCGTCGCACCGTACCTCGGTTCGCTGTCGCGCTGGCTCGAAACGCTGAAGCGTCCGAAGCGCATCCTGGTCGTCGACGTGCCCATCGAGCTCGACAACGGCACCGTCGCGCACTTCGAAGGCTATCGCGTGCAGCACAACGTGTCGCGCGGTCCGGGCAAGGGCGGCGTGCGTTACCACCAGGACGTGACGCTGTCGGAAGTGATGGCGCTGTCCGCATGGATGTCGGTGAAGAACGCGGCCGTGAACGTGCCGTACGGCGGCGCGAAGGGCGGCATCCGCGTCGACCCGCGCAAGCTCTCGCGCGGTGAGCTCGAGCGCGTGACGCGTCGCTACACCAGCGAAATCGGCATCATCATCGGACCGAACACCGACATTCCGGCGCCGGACGTCAACACCAACGAACAGGTGATGGCGTGGATGATGGACACGTACTCGATGAACCAGGGCCAGACGTCGACCGGCGTCGTGACCGGCAAGCCGATCGCGCTCGGCGGTTCGCTCGGCCGCAAGGAAGCGACGGGCCGCGGCGTGTTCGTCGTCGGCTGCGAAGCGGCGAAGAAGAAGGGCCTGGAAATCGAAGGTGCACGCATCGCGGTGCAGGGCTTCGGCAACGTCGGCGGCATCGCGGCGAAGCTGTTCCAGGAAGCGGGTGCGAAGGTGATCGTGGTGCAGGATCACACGGGCACGATCTACCGACCGGCCGGCCTTGATTCGAACAAGCTGCTCGACCACGTGGCACGCACGGGCGGCGTCGCGGGCTTCGAAGGCGCCGAGCCGATGCCGAACGACGAGTTCTGGACGGTCGAGACCGACATCCTGATCCCGGCGGCACTGGAAAACCAGATCACCGAAAAGAACGCATCGAAGATCCGCACGAAGATCATCGTCGAAGGCGCGAACGGCCCGACGACGACGGCGGCCGACGACATCCTGAGCGCGAACGGCGTGCTCGTGATCCCGGACGTGATCGCGAACGCGGGCGGCGTGACCGTGTCGTACTTCGAGTGGGTGCAGGACTTCTCGAGCTTCTTCTGGACGGAAGACGAGATCAACCACCGTCTCGAGCGCGTGATGCGCGAAGCGTTCGCCGGCGTGTGGGCGGTTGCGGAAGAGCACAAGGTGTCGGTGCGTACGGCGGCGTTCATCGTCGCGTGCAAGCGCATCCTGATGGCGCGCGAAATGCGCGGCCTGTACCCCTGATCGGGCGTCGCCGATCGGCCATTGCCGATCGGCGATCGGTTGACTACGATCAAAGCATGACGCAATCCACCGGTTGCGTGCATGATCCCTCGCGGGCGGTGCCGAATCCGGCACCGCCCGCGCGTGCATTCATGCGTCACAAGCGCGCCCGAAGCCGGGAGGAAGGCTTCGTACAGGGCGATTCGTAGTGCGGTAAACAACCAGTTCTTTCAAAAATATTACTTTGATACACTGGCGCGGGTTTTAGCAAAGGAGATGACCAAAATGAAATACCACAAGGCAGTCCTGATGGTCGCGGCGCTGTGCGCGTTCGCGAGCGGCGCGCATGCACAGGAGACCGGCACGCTGAAGAAGATCAAGGACACGGGCGTGATCGCGCTGGGGCACCGCGAATCGTCGATCCCGTTCTCCTACTATGACCAGAACCAGCAGGTCGTCGGCTATTCGCGCGAATTCCAGATGAAGGTCGTGGACGCGGTGAAGAAGAAGCTGAGCCTGCCGAACCTGCAGGTCAAGAACATCCCGGTCACGTCGCAGAACCGCATCCCGCTCGTGCAGAACGGCACGGTCGACATCGAGTGCGGCTCGACGACCAACAACACCGAGCGTCAGCAGCAAGCCGCGTTCTCCGACACGATCTTCGTGATCGGCACGCGCCTGATGACGAAGAAGGATTCGGGCGTCAAGGACTTCGCCGACCTGAAGGGCAAGACGGTCGTGACCACCGCCGGCACGACGTCCGAGCGCCTGCTGCGCAAGATGAACAACGACAAGCAGCTGGGCATGAACATCATCAGCGCGAAGGACCACGGCGACTCGTTCAACACGCTCGAGTCGGGCCGCGCGGTCGCGTTCATGATGGACGACGCGCTGCTCGCGGGCGAGCGCGCGAAGGCGAAGCAGCCGGGCGAGTGGGTGATCGTCGGCACGCCGCAATCGGAAGAGGCTTACGGCTGCATGATGCGCAAGGGCGACACGGACTTCAAGAAGGTCGTCGACGACGCGATCTCGCAAGTCGAGAAGTCGGGCGAAGCCGCGAAGATCTACGCGAAGTGGTTCGAGAGCCCGATTCCGCCGAAGGGGCTGAACCTGAACTTCCCGCTGTCCGATTCGATGAAGAAGCTGTACGCGAACCCGAACGACAAGGCGCTCGACTGACCACACGGACGTTGACGCAGTAATGACGCTACTGAAACGGAAGAGGCCACGCTTCTTCCGTTTCTTTTTGCTGGAGTCTTGCCTATGTCTTACCACTGGAACTGGGGCATCTTCCTGAGCCCCGTATCGACCGGCGAGCCGACGACTTATTTCGGATGGCTGATGTCGGGCTTCTGGGTGACGATCGAAGTGTCGCTCGTCGCCTGGGTCATCGCGCTGATCGTCGGTTCGATGTTCGGCGTGCTGCGCACGGTGCCGAACAAATGGCTGTCCGCGATCGGCACCGTCTATGTGTCGATCTTCCGGAACATCCCGCTGATCGTGCAGTTCTTCATCTGGTATCTCGTCGTGCCCGAGCTGCTGCCCGCGTCGGTCGGCACCTGGATCAAGCAACTGCCGCCGTCCACGCAGTTCTTCACCGCGTCGATCGTCTGTCTTGGCCTGTTCACCGGTGCGCGCGTGTGCGAACAGGTGCGCTCGGGGATCAACGCGCTGCCGAAGGGCCAGCGCGCGGCCGGCCTCGCGATGGGCTTCACGCAATGGCAGACGTACCGCTACGTGCTGCTGCCGGTGGCCTACCGGATCATCGTGCCGCCGCTCACGTCCGAGTTCCTGAACATCTTCAAGAACTCCGCCGTCGCGTCGACGATCGGCCTGCTCGATCTGTCCGCGCAGGCGCGCCAGCTCGTCGACTACACCGCGCAGACCTACGAGTCGTTCATCGCGGTGACGCTCGCGTACGTGGTCATCAACCTCGTCGTGATGTCGTTCATGCGCTGGATCGAAGGCCGTACGCGGCTGCCCGGCTACATCGGAGGCAAGTAATGCATCAGTTCGACTGGAGTAGTATTCCCGGCGCGATGCCGACGCTGTGGTCCGGCGCGATCGTCACGTTCAAGATCACGCTGATCGCGATCGTCGTCGGCATCGTCTGGGGCACGCTGCTGGCGCTGATGCGGCTGTCCGGCGTGAAGCCGCTCGCGTGGTTCGCGAAAGCGTACGTGACGGTGTTCCGCTCGATCCCGCTCGTGATGGTGCTGCTGTGGTTCTTCCTGATCGTGCCGCAGGTGCTGCAGGGCGTGCTCGGGCTGTCGCCGACGATCGACATCCGGCTGGCGTCGGCGATGGTCGCGTTCTCGCTGTTCGAAGCCGCGTATTATTCCGAGATCATCCGTGCCGGCATCCAGGCGGTGCCGCGCGGGCAGATGAACGCCGCGTTCGCGCTCGGCATGAACTACGCGCACGCCATGCGCCTCGTGATCCTGCCGCAGGCGTTCCGCGCGATGGTGCCGCTGCTGCTCACGCAGGCGATCGTCCTGTTCCAGGATACGTCGCTCGTGTACGTGATCAGTCTCGCGGACTTCTTCCGCACGGCCGCCAACATCGGCGATCGCGACGGCACGACCGTCGAGATGGTCCTGTTCGCGGGTGCATGCTATTTCGTGATTTGCTCGGTGGCGTCTGCCCTCGTCAAAGGTCTCCAGAAAAAGGTCACAAGATGATTTCCATCAAGAACGTTTCGAAGTGGTACGGCCAGTTTCAGGTCCTCACCGATTGCACGACCGAGGTGAAGAAAGGTGAGGTGGTCGTCGTGTGCGGTCCGTCGGGCTCGGGCAAGTCGACGCTGATCAAGACCGTCAACGGCCTCGAGCCGTTTCAGCAGGGCGAGATCCTCGTGAACGGCCAGTCGGTTGGCGACCGGAAGACGAACCTGTCGAAGCTGCGCTCGAAGGTCGGGATGGTGTTCCAGCATTTCGAGCTGTTCCCGCACCTGTCGATCACCGAGAACCTGACGCTCGCGCAGATCAAGGTGCTCGGCCGCGGCAAGGACGAAGCGAACGAGAAGGGCATGAAGCTGCTCGATCGCGTCGGCCTGAAGGCGCATGCGCACAAGTTTCCGGGGCAGCTGTCGGGCGGCCAGCAGCAGCGGGTCGCGATCGCGCGTGCGCTGTCGATGGACCCGATCGCGATGCTGTTCGACGAACCGACGTCCGCGCTCGATCCGGAGATGATCAACGAAGTGCTCGACGTGATGGTCGAGCTCGCGCAGGAAGGGATGACGATGATGGTCGTCACGCACGAAATGGGCTTCGCGAAGAAGGTTGCCCATCGCGTGATCTTCATGGACAAGGGCGCGATCGTCGAGGATGACCGCAAGGACGATTTCTTCTCGAATCCGCGGTCGGATCGCGCGAAGGACTTCCTCGCGAAAATCCTGCACTGAGCGTTCGTGCATCGCGCGCTTCGTGTGCGCGAATGCGGAAACCGCCCGGCCGAACGCCGGGCGGTTTTTTTTCGTTGGCAGCCGGACGGGTTCGCGTCGCGCGTCACCAACTGTAGCGATAACCGACCTGCCCGGTGACACCGCGCCGGTAATCGCCACCGAGGTTGCGCGCATATTTCACGTTCGCGTACAGCTCGCCCGACTTGCCGAAGCCCGCGGTCACGCCCAGGCCCAGCTCGTACCAGGTGCGGCCGAGGTGCGTCGCGAACGGCGTGCCGCCGACCATCGTCTGGCCCGGCGACAGGAAGTCGTGCAGCACGTCGGCCGTGAAGTACGGCGTCGCGGCGCCGCCGCCCGCGTTCGCGTCGAGGTTCGGCCGGAAGATCCGCACGCCGACGCGCCCGCGCAACGCGTGGGTCGTCGTGCCCGATATGGCCGACACGTTGTCGTTGAACCCGTTCAGTTTCAGGTACTGATACATCAACTGCGCCTGCGGCTCGACCGCGATCGGTGTGCCGCCGATCCCGAACGGCTTGCCGACTTCCTGCGACAGCGCGATACCGAAGCCGTTCTGCGACGCCTCGTTGCCGTAGCTGTCGCGATAGCGGTTGCCGTAGTGCGTGACCTGGCCGACGCTGTCGAAGTAGGTGCCGTCGGCGAGGTAGCGCGTCCAGTAGCCGCCGACGCTCTGCGCGTGCATCTCGACCGAGCCCGTGGACGTCGACAGGCCCGGTGTATCGGCACGCGCCATGTCGTCGAAGCTCGCGTTCGCGATGCCGATGCTCGCCGTCACGCCCGCGTGCGTGCTGCCGCCGGCCGCAGCCTGGTCGAGCGTCCAGTCCTTGCCGAACTGCGCGAAGAACGTGCGCTCGTCGGCCGCGAAGCGGCCCGCGTTCGCGTCGAGGCTCTGTCCGCCGATGCGGCCCCACACGCCGTCGCGGTTGCCCGGCGCCTGCTTCTCGAGGTTGTAGATGTCGCCGACGCGTTCGTGCAGCTTGCCGAGCGTCGAGAAGCCGTAGTCGGCGTTCAGCAGCGGCGTCATCGCATAGCCCGCGACGCCCGGGCGATACGCGAGATTGCCGCCGTTGCCGTTGCCGTTGCCATTGCCATTGCCATTGCCATTGGCGTTGCCGGACGGATGAATCGAATCGTCAGGATCCGTCGGGTCGAGTTGCGAGCGCAGGTACCAGCCGTTCGCATCGCTCTGTCCGCCGCGATAGAGCCGGTATTCGTATGCGCCAGCCTGCACCGGCCCCGCGAGATGGAACGCCGACGCGGCGGTCGTGCCGCCGTTGGCCGTGACGACCACCGGAATCCCGTCGCCGGTTGTCTGCGCGCCGGTGCCGGCCGTGTTTGCGATCTTCAGCCCCGTCGTGCCGCTCGCGGTGCCGCCGTTTACGATCAGCCGGTCGGTCGGCGAGGCATCCGCGCCGAGGTAGGTGTTCAGCGCGAGGGTGCCGCCGTAGCCGACGTAGCTGCCGGTCGTCAGCGTCCGGTAGCTGCCTGCCGCCGTCGGCGCGCCGGACGGTGCGGCGAAGGCAACCAGGCCCGCGTTGTTCAGGCTGCTCAGCACGGAGCTGCCGGTCATGCGCCACGTGCTCGTGCCGTCGACGGTCAGCGCGACCGGGTCGATCTTGCCGGTGAGCGTCGTGCCGTTCGCCAGGAGCACGTTGCCGGTGCTCGACGCGTCGGAGACGATGTCGCCGCTCAGGTTGACCGCCGATGCGTTGAGGGTCGCGGTGCTGCCGTTCGCGAGGTCCAGCAACGTGCCGTTGCCGGCCGTCACGACGGTGCCGTTGCGCACCGCGATGTCGACCGTACCGCCGCGCGCAGCGAACGCCGGCCCGGCGACGGACGCGACGCTGCCGCCGTCGACCAGCACCGCGCTCGTCGCGCCGGTCGCGAGCGTGTCGGTGCTCAGCACGCCGCCGGTTGCGCCCTTGAGCGTCGTGCCGGTCAGTGCGAGCACGCCGCCGCTGTCGACGTTCGCGCCGCTGCCGGCCGCG
>NZ_VWWG01000232.1:0-8050 GCF_011753085.1 Burkholderia sp. Tr-862 | reverse complement strand
GCCGCGAGCATCGCGCGCAGCGCATCGAGCGCCGCGCGGATGCGCGGTTCGCCCGCGCCGAGGTCGGCCAGTTCGGCGAGCAGCGCCGCGGCCGCGTCGGGTTCGCGCGACACCGCGCGCAGCACGTCGAGGCACATCACGTTGCCGGAGCCTTCCCAGATCGAGTTGACCGGCGCTTCGCGGAACAGCCGCGCGATCGGGCCGTCGTCGACGTAGCCGTTGCCGCCGAACACTTCCATCACCTCGCCGGTCAGTTCGACCGCGCGCTTGCAGACCCAGAACTTCGCGGCGGGCGTGACGATCCGTTTCCACGCGCGTTCGCGCGGCGAGTCGTCGCGTTCGAACGCGTCGGCGAGCCGCATCGCGAGGGCGAGCGCGGCCTCGCTTTCGAGCGCGAGATCGGCGAGCACGGTGCGCATCAGCGGCTGCTCGGCGAGCGCGCGGCCGAACGCGTGGCGCCGGCGCGTGTATGCGATCGCCTGCACGACGCCCTGGCGCAGCATCGCCGCGCTGCCGAGCACGCAGCTCAGCCGCGTGTAGGTGGCCATCTCGATGATGGTCGGAATGCCGCGGCCTTCGTCGCCGAGCATGATGCCCCACGCGTCGTTCAGCTCGATCTCGCTGCTCGAGTTGCTGCGGTTGCCGACCTTGTTCTTCAGCCGCTGGATCTCGACCGCGTTCTTCGTGCCGTCCGGCCGCCAGCGCGGCACATAGAAGCACGACGGGCTGCCGGCCTCGGTGCGCGCGACGACCAGGTGCGCGTCGCACATCGGCGCGGAGAAGAACCACTTGTGGCCGCGCAGCCGGTATTCGCCGCCACGGCCGCCCGCGCCGACCGCGGTCGCGAGCGTCGTGTTCGCGCGCACGTCGGAGCCGCCCTGTTTCTCGGTCATCCCCATGCCGAACCAGATCGAGCGCTTGTCGGCGACCGGCACGTCGCGCGGATCGTAGTCGTCGCTGTACAGCTTGTCGCGCAGCAGGTCCCACAGCGCGGGCTCCTTCTGCAGCACCGGAATCGCGGCCTGCGTCATCGTCGCCGGGCACAGCGTGCCGGCCTCGATCTGGCCGTGCAGGTAGAAGCCGGCGGCGCTCGCGGCCCAGCGGCCGGGGCGCGTATCGCGGAACGGGAGGGACACGAAGCCTTCGTTGCGGTACAGGCCGAGCAGCGTGTGCCAGGCCGGATGGAAGTCGACGCGGTCGATACGCCGGCCGCGCCGGTCGAACGCGTTCAGCTCCGGCGTGTGGCGGTTCGCTTCGTCGGCGAGCCGTGCGGTGTCGGCGCTGCCGAGCCGCGCGCCGTATGCGTCGAGCCGCGGCACGGCCCAGTCGGCGCCCGCGCGGGCCAGTGCGTCGCGCAGCGCGATGTCGGTGGCGAAGAGGTTATAGTCGACCAGTTCGTCGAACTGGTTCGTGACGGCATGGTTCGATTCGGTCATCGGGCTGTCTTCGGTCTCGTGCTTCGCGGTCTGCCGCGCGGGTGCCGTCCCGCTGGCGATTGCGCGCCAGCGCCGGCTTCCGGTCAAACGTGTATCCGCTGAATTTCAGAGTAGCAAATATGCCGCCGCGACATGTTCAGGTTCCGGCGCCGCCCGGCCAGCCGGCGGCGCAACCCGCGCCCGCGTTGCGCCGCCGGCCGCGCCAGTCGCGCGCGCAGGCCACGTCCGACGCGCTCCAGCAGGCATTCGTTCAGCTTTTGCTCGAGCGCGGCTACGCGAAGGCGACGATCCGCGAGATCGCGGCCGTCGCGGGCGTGAGCGTCGGCACCTTCTACGAATACTTCGGTGACAAGCAGAGCCTCGCCGCACTGTGCATCCACCGGCGCGTGCTGGCGCTGGCCGACCGGCTGCGCGACGTGGCGCACGGCTTGCGCGGCGTGCCGCGCGCCGAACTCGCGGCTGCGCTAGTGGATGTGCAGATCGACGCGATCGGCGCCGACGCCGCGCTTTGGAGCGCTTTCTTCGCGCTGGAGCGGCAGGTGTCGCCGCTCGCTGCGTACCGCCGGCATTACGACGCGTATGTCGCGCTGTGGCGCGACGCGTTCGCGCAGGCCGCCGATCCGCCGCCGGCCGCGCGGCTCGACGGGATCGCACGGATGGCGCATACGATCTGCTACGGAGGCGTGTCGCAGGCGCTGCTCACGCTCGGGCCCTCACTCGATTTCGCCGCGTTGCGCGCTGAGCTTCAGGCCGTGCTGCGCGGCTATCTGGCGGCAGTGGGCGAGTGACGCCCGCTGCGGCCGCACGGCCCTAGGGCCTGTTCACGCTAATAACGGGCTTGCGAACGTGCCTTTCCGCCCGCAGGGCAAGGAGAGAGGAGGCGCAATAGCCGTAGCTATTGCAACGACGAACGACGCCGCAATGCGGGCGGAAAGGCACGTTCCCCTGTTTGGAAAAACCATTCGTGGGGCTGGCCCCCAGAAGGGCCGATCGCCGCGTCATGCTCCTCGCGAATACGTCGAGTATTCGCTTCGTCGCATTCCTTGCGCTCGGCCCTTCTGGGGGCCAGCGCAAGCCCGTTATTAGCGTGAACAGGCCCTAGGGGTAATGCCTGATTCGCATGCGCGGCCGGCGGCACTACCGTGACATCGAGACTTTCTGCTGCAGGGTCATGAGAAAAATGCATGGCCTCCATGACGAACTTTCGGTTGTCCACGGTTATTGGCTCGGGCTAAATCATGCGGCATGAGCCGGGCCGCGCGCGTTGCGCGGGCCAGCCCGAAGGGACATCAGAAGGAGGAGTCATGCGAAGCGCCACCACGCCCCGTTCGAAACTGCCGGACGTCGGCACGACGATCTTCACGGTGATCGGCCAGCTCGCCGCGCAGCACGATGCGCTGAACCTGTCGCAGGGCGCGCCGAATTTCGCGCCCGATCCGGCGCTCGTCGAGGGCGTCGCGCGCGCGATGCGCGACGGCCACAACCAGTACGCACCGATGGCCGGCCTCGCGTCGCTGCGCGAGCGGCTCGCGGAGAAGACCGAGGCGCTATACGGCGCGCGCTACGACCCGGGCACCGAGATCACCGTGATCGCGAGCGCGAGCGAAGGGCTCTACGCAGCGATCAGCGCGCTCGTGCATCCGGGCGACGAAGTGATCTATTTCGAGCCGTCGTTCGACAGCTATGCGCCGATCGTGCGGATGCAGGGCGCGACGCCGGTCGCGATCAAGCTGTCGTCCGGGTATTTCCGCGTGAACTGGGACGAAGTGGCCGCGGCGATCACGCCGCGCACGCGGATGATCATCGTCAACACGCCGCACAACCCGACCGCGACGGTGTTTTCCGCCGACGATCTCGAACGGCTCGCGCAGCTCACGCGCGATACCGACATCGTCGTGTTGTCCGATGAAGTGTACGAGCACGTCGTGTTTGACGGCGCGCAGCACCAGAGCGTTGCGCGTCATCGTGAACTGGCCGAGCGCAGCGTGATCGTGTCGTCGTTCGGCAAGTCGTTCCACGTGACGGGCTGGCGGGTCGGTCATTGCCTCGCGCCGGCCGAGCTGATGGGCGAGATCCGCAAGGTGCACCAGTTCATGGTGTTCTCGGCCGATACGCCGATGCAGGTCGCGTTCGCGGAGATCCTCGCGCGGCCCGAAAGCTATCTCGGCCTGTCGGCGTTCTACCAGGCCAAGCGCGACCTGCTCGCGCGCGAGCTGGCCGATTCGCGCTTCGAGCTGCTGCCGAGCGAAGGCTCGTTCTTCATGCTCGCGCGGTTCCGGCACTTCTCGGACGAGCGCGACAGCGACTTCGTGCTGCGCCTGATCCGCGATGCGCGCGTCGCGACGATTCCGCTGTCGGCGTTCTATGCCGACGGCACCGACGCGGGCGTGATTCGCCTCAGTTTCTCGAAGGACGACGCGACGCTGATCGAAGGCGCGCGGCGGTTGCGGTCGCTGTAATCGCGGGCGCGAGCCCGCACCCAAGCAGGCGACATGTACGTCGCACCGAAGGCCACGGATGGGACCGGAACACATGCCGAAGCTCGGCGCCGGTCGACAAGTCAGGAGATCACGATGAAGCACGGACACACCCTGAAACTCGCGTTTGCACTCGCATGCGCGCTCGGCGCCGGTGCGGCGTTCGCCGACGGCCAGACCCTGCGTTTCGGCCTGGAGGCGCAGTACCCGCCGTTCGAATCGAAGGCGCCGAACGGCGACCTGCAGGGCTTCGACATCGACGTCGGCAACGCCGTCTGCCAGAGCGCGAAGCTGTCGTGCAAGTGGGTCGAGACGTCGTTCGACGGATTGATTCCCGCGCTCAAAGGCCGCAAGTTCGACGCGATCAACTCGGCGATGAATGCGACCGAACAGCGGCGCCAGGCGATCGACTTCACGACGATCATCTACCGCGTGCCGACGCAACTGATCGCGCGCACCGGCAGCGGCCTGCTGCCGACGCCGGAATCGCTGAAGGGCAAGCGCGTCGGCGTGCTGCAGGCGTCGATCCAGGAAACCTACGCGAAGGCGCACTGGGAGCCGGCCGGCGTGTCGGTCGTCGCGTACCAGGACCAGAACCAGGCGTATGCGGATCTCGTGGCGGGTCGCCTCGACGCGACGCTGGTGCTCGCGCCGGCCGGCCAGCGCGGCTTCCTGTCGCGTCCGGACGGCAAGGGCTTCTCGTTCGTCGGTCAGCCGGTGCGCGACGACAAGATTCTCGGCAGCGGGATCGCATTCGGCCTGCGCAAGGGCGACGACGCGCTGAAGGCGAAGCTCGATGCGGCGATCGACAAGCTGAAGGCGGACGGCACGGTGAAGTCGCTTGGCCAGAAGTACTTCGGCGACATCGACATTTCCACCAAGTAAGCGGGCGCGCGTGATGCAGAGCCTGGATACCGCTGCCGCGAAAGACGGTCACGGCGCGGCACCGCTGGCGGACGACGCGCTCGAGGCGGCGCTCGTCGCCGGCTTGGGCGATGCACTCGTCACGCGGGCAGCGGAGATCGATCCGCACTACTTCACCGCGTACAACGAGCCGGCCGGCGTGCGGCCGCGCGCGCTGGTGCGGCCGCGCAGCGTCGACGACGTGTCGCGCACGCTTGCGCTGTGCACGCGGCTTGGGCAGCCGGTCGTGCCGCAGGGCGGCCTCACGGGGCTTGCGCGCGGCGCGGTCGCGCTGGGCGGCGAGGTCGTGCTGTCGCTGGAACGTTTCGTCGGCGTCGAAGCGATCGACGCGGCGGCAGGGACGATGACGGTGCGCGCCGGGACGCCGCTGCAGACGGTGCAGGAAGCGGCGGACGCGGCGGGTTTCACGTTCGGTGTGGATCTCGGCGCGCGGGGTTCGTGCCAGATCGGCGGCATGCTCGCGACCAACGCGGGCGGCACGCGCGCGATCCGCTACGGCATGATGCGCGAGCAGGTGCTCGGGCTCGAGGCAGTGCTTGCCGACGGCACCGTGGTGTCGTCGATGAACCGGATGCTGAAGAACAACGCGGGCTACGACCTGAAGCAGCTGTTCATCGGCAGCGAAGGCACGCTCGGCGTCGTCACGCGCGCGGTGCTGCGGCTGCATCCCAAGCTCGCCGCACCAGCCACCGCACTCTGCCGGGTGCATGGCTACGACGCCGTCGTCGCGTTGTGGAACCGCCTGCGCGCACTACCGGAGATCGTCAGTTTCGAAGCGATGTGGCCGGCTTTCTACGACTACGTGGCGCGTCATACGCCCGGCGTCGTCGCGCCGTTCGCGGGCGACGGCAGCTTCGCGGTGCTGATCGAGTGCGCGACGAGCGCCCCGCGCGGCGATGCGCGCGAGGCACTGGAAAACAGTCTCGCGGATGCGATCGACATGGGACTCGTCGACGATGCCGCGCTGGCGACCTCGGAGCGGCAGGCGCGTGACCTGTGGACATTGCGCGAGGGTCTCGCAATCGATGCGCTGCCGCATCTGGTGAACTTCGACGTGAGCCTGCCGACCGGCGAACTCGGGCTGTTCGCCGAGCGCTGCGAAGTGGCATTGCGCGCGCTTTGGCCCGACATCGTGTGTCTGTGCTTCGGCCATGTCGGTGACGGCAACGTGCATATCGGCGTATCGCTCGCCGGCATGCGCGACGCGGACGCCGACGCGATCGATCGGTGCGTCTACGCGGTTGTCCGCGAGATGGGCGGCTCGGTGTCGGCGGAGCACGGCATCGGCATGCTCAAGCGAGCCTATCTCGGCCACACGCGCGGCGAAGCCGAAATCGGCCTGATGCGGCGCCTGAAGGCCGCGCTCGATCCCACCGGCATACTCAATCCCGGCAAGGTGCTTTGATCGGCGCGAGCCGATGGTGACGCGCGTCAGACGTCGACCCAGCGCAGCGCGCCGATCTTCAGGTGTTCGACGACGCTGCGTGCCCAGTCGAGCTCCGCGTTGAGCAGCACGAGCGCATGCTCGTTCTGCAGCAGGAACAGGCGCGGCACCTGGTCGTTCTGCGCCGCGTTGCGCAGCGACTCGAGACGTTCGCGTTCGGCTTCGAGCGCGGCGATACGGCGCTCGAGTTGCTGGCGCGCGTCGTCGGCGTCGAGCAGCGGCAGGAATGCAAGACCGGCGCCGAACGCCGGAAACTCGCGCGCAGGCTCCGCGAGCAGCGCATGCAGCCACGCCTGGCCGGCCGTATGTCCGGCCTCGGTCAGCGTGTACAGCGTGCGCTCGGGAAACGCGCCATCGCGCTCGGTGTCATGCACGGCGATCAGCCCGTCGCGCAGCAGACGGTCGATCGTCTGGTAGAGGCTCGTGCGCTGCCGCACGTTGACGACTTCGTCGTAACCGCGCGCCTTCAGCTGCTGCAACATCCCGTACGGATGCATCGGCGTTTCGGTGAGCGTCGCGAGGACCGCGAGCGCGAGCGGAGACGGGCGGCTCGATGTCATGAATAGTTCGATTATGTCTAGTAAGAATATAACTAGTATTAACTAGACTATCATATTCCACAAGGGTTTCAGCCGAGGTGCGAGCGCTTCGCGGCCGGCGCGACGGTTTCCATCGTCGCGAGACCATGCACGATTCCGCAATCCTCCACCGAATGTTCGCCGACGCACTGGCGGCGCAATTCGGTGAGCTGGTCGCGCAGATGCGTCAGTTCGGCGAGGCGCGCATCGACGTGGCCGATGTGCTCGTCGAGCAGCGTGTTGACCGAATCGCACGGGTCGGCCGGCGTGTCGGTGAGCTGCAGCAGCGTGCGGATTTCGTCGTGCGCCATGTCGAGCGCGCGGCAGTTGCGGATGAAGCGCAGCCGTTCGACGTGCACGTCGGTGTAGTTGCGGTAGTTCGCATCGGTGCGCTCCGCATCGGGCATCAGCCCCTCGCGCTCGTAGAAACGGATCGTTTCGGGCGTGCAGCGGGCCGCCTTGGCCAATTCGCCGATCTTCATGGCTTTCTCCGTTGCAAGGGTTGACCTTGTAGTGGCTTCAGGGTGTTAACTCTACACCGTCAAGCCATAGAGGAGGTTGTCATGACCGACGCCCAGCGTACCCACGACCCACGACACCGTCATGCCGGCGGCGCCGCGACCTGCAGCGCCGACGCGCGCGACACGCAGGCGGCGACCGTTGCCGATGCGGGGCCGGCGGCCGGCGAGCACGCGCACGGCGACGCGGCAGCGCGCGGCGCGGGGGACGACCACGGCGATCAGGCCGATCACGCGCATGGCGACGGGCATGTGCACGACGCTGCGTGCTCGCACGAGCATGGGGCGCATGACCATGCTGGTCACGACCACGACCACGACCACGACCACGACCACGACCACGACCACGACCACGACCACGCCGCCGGCGCCTGCTGCGCGCCTGCCGCGCTGACGCTCGCGCCGCTGCCGGTCGCGCGGGCGACTGCGTCGGGTCACGTGCGCTCCGCGTTCCGGATCATGCAGATGGACTGCCCGACCGAGGAAACGCTGATCCGCAAGAAGCTCGGCGGGATGCAGCAAGTGTCGGCGCTCGAATTCAACCTGATGCAGCGGATGCTGACCGTCGAACACGTGCCGGGCGCGCAGCCCGCGATCGAAAGCGCGATCCGCACGCTCGGGATGACGCCGGAGGCCGCAGCGGCCGACGCGCCTGCGACGCCCGTCGCGCCGA
>NZ_VWWG01000231.1:0-8324 GCF_011753085.1 Burkholderia sp. Tr-862 | reverse complement strand
GTGCGAGCAGCGCGCCCGCCTGGCGGCGCAGCACCGCACGCAACGCATCGAGTTCGGGCAGCACGGGTGCGTCGTCGGGCGTGACGAGGTAGGTCGTCACGCTGCCGAGATCGTCGAACGCATACGCGCGCAGCTCCTTGCGCGCGACATGCTCGGTCGTGATCCGCTTCGGCAGGATCGCGACGCCCATGCCGGCCGCCACGCAGCCGAGGATCGCGCCGAACGTGCCGAACGACGACACCGATTCGATCGCGAAGCCGCGCGCCTTCAGCCAGTGCTCCGCGATCGAGCGATACGGACAGCCTTCGTGAAACGCGAGCAGCCGCACGGTGTTGTCGGCCAGCAACTGCCGGCGCGTGAGCGCGGCCGCGCTCACCAGCACCATGTCCTCGGCGAACGCGGGCTCGTAACGCAGCCCGGGCCGCACGAGCGCACGCGCGGTCAGCGCGGCGTCGATCCGGCCGCGCAGCAGGGCGTCAGCCAGTTCCGGCTCGCTGCCGATCTGTACCACGAGACCGAGCGCCGGATCGCGCTCCTTCAACGCGGCCGCGAGCGCCGGCAAGCGCGTGGCCGCCGTGCTTTCCATCGAACCGAGCCGGAAGCTGCGTGCGATCGGTGTCTCGCGGACGACCTGCGTCGCTTCGTCAACGAGGCGCAGGATGCGGTCGCAATACGGGATCAGCCTGCGACCGGCGTCGTTGAGCACCAGCCGCTTGCCGTTCCGGTCAAACAGCGGCGCGTCGAGCGACTCCTCGAGCTGGCGAAGTCGCGCGGTCACGTTCGACTGCGTACAACCGAGCCGCTCGGCCGCGCGCAGCGCGCTGCCCTCCTGAACGACGGCCCGGAAGGTTTCGAGCAAAGGTATGTTCATATCACTTTCTCTTGTTACTGATTCAGTTTATATCATTTTACTTCGCCTATCATCCGGATTAGCCTAGCGGACATTCGGTGCCGGCCGGCCCCTTCCGAGGACTCCGCATGCCATCCGCTGTCTGCTCAGGTTTCACCGTCGTCCGCCGCGGGTCCGCGGTTCACCGATGCGCGCGCTGATCGCCGCGCTGGTGCGGCGGGGGCCGACCGTGCTCGCGTGCGGCGTCGGCCTCGGGCTGCTGGTACCGCCGCTCGCCGAACTCGCGCGGCCGCTGATGCCCGTCACCGTGTTCCTGTTCGTGCTCGGCACGCTGCTGCGCGTCGAGCCCAGCGCCGTGCGCGCGGTCGCGCGACGCCCGTCCGTGTCGCTGCTGCTGCCGGCCGCGACGATGATCGCGTGTCCGGTCGCGCTCGGCATCGCCGCGCGGCTCGCCGGCATGCCGTACGACTGGGTCGTCGCACTCGTGATCGCCTACTGCGCGCCACCGTCGAGCGGCACGTCGACGATCGCGCGGATGCTGTCGCTCGACGCGAGCGTCGCGCTCGTCGCAACCCTTGCGTCGATGGTGTTCGTACCGGTCACTGCGCCGCTGCTGACGGCCTGGTTCAGCCACGACGCGGCCGTGTCGATCTCGCCCGTCAATCTCGCGCTGAGGCTCGCGCTGCTGATCGGCAGCGCCGAAGGCGTCGCGCTGGTCGTGCGGCGCTTCGCCGGATCGCGGCTCGACCGTTATGCAACGCCCATCGATGCAATCGTCGTCATCGCGCTGCTGGTGTTCGCGCTCGGCACGATGGCCGGCATGCAGCAGTCGATCATCGACGCGCCGCACCGCGCGCTGACGGCGATCGCGCTGGCTTTCGCCGTCAACGCCGGCTTCCAGCTCGTCGCATACGGGATCACGCCCGGCGACGTCCGCACGCGCCTCAACGTCGCGCTGATCGTCGCCAACCGCAACGTCGGGCTGATGTGGGCGGCGCTCGGGCTCGCGGCCACGCCGACCATGGCGCTCGTGTTCACGTGCGCGCAGTTGCCGATCTATACGCTGCCGCGCGTGGTGCAGCACCTGCTGCCGCGCCTCGAAGCACAGCGTCTGCGCAGGCGCACGCGCTAGCCCCTCTCCCGTCCTCGACAAGGATCCAGCATGAAGCGACTCATCGTGATCGGCGCACGCGCCACCGGCAGCAGCGTCGCACTGGTGCGCGCCGCGCTCGCGCGCCAGGTGGCCGTGACCATCATCACCGCGCCCGGCCATCGTCTCGACGGCGCGTTCCCCGACAGTGTCGAAACGGTCAACCTCGCCTCCGACGCCGCGCAACTGGCCGCCTGGCTGCGCGCCCGCTTCCCGGACGAACTCGACACGTTGCGCGTGACCACCGCGCACGACACCTATGCGCGCACCGCCGCGTGGGTCGCCGACGCGCTGGGCCTGCCCGGCCCCGATGCACGGCATGTCGCACACGCGGTATCGAAGTCGAACCAGAAGGCATTGCTCGCCGAGCGCGGGATCCCGGCCGCGCAGTTCGTCGCGGGCACGCTGGCCGCGCCCGCGGCGCTCGCCGCCGCGGCCGAACCGCTGCGCTTTCCGGTCGTCGTCAAGCCGTCGGAGGGATCGGCGAGCGACGGCGTCCGGCGCTGCGAGGACATCGCCGAAGTGCGCGCGCAGCTCGACGCACTCGCCGCCGCGCAGGCCGATGCGGCATCGCGCGCTGCCGAACGCGTCGTCATCGAGGAATTCCTGAGCGGCAGCGAATACTGCGTCGAGTATTTCGACGGCCGCTATGTCGGCGCGCTGCGCAAGCTGAAGCGGCACGGCGCCGGTTTTCTCGAACGCGGCTATACGTCCGAACTCGATCTCGACGCCGATACGCTGCGCGCGCTGATCGACGTCGGCACACGCGCGACCGTGGCCGCGGGGCTCACCTGGGGCCCCGTGCATCTCGACTGCATCGTGCGCGACGGCGTCCCGCACGTGATCGAGCTGAATCCGCGCATCGCGGGCAGCTTCATCTGCGACATCGTGCGCGACGGCTACGGGTTCAACGTGGTCGACGCGTTGCTCGACAAACTCGACGGACGCCCGGTCGCGATCCCCGAGCTGTTCGAGCCGCACGCCTATGCGCGCGTCGAATTCCTGCTCGACAGCGATCCCGGCGCGTGGCGTTTCGCACAGGCCGGCGAGATGCACGACGGCGCCGTCACGATCAGCTACGGCCCGCAGGTGCTGCCCGACCGCGAACGGCGGGCGTTTCTCTATGTGCGCGTCGCGCTGCCCGCCGCGCTTCCCGATCATGCGGCGTCCGGGCCTGCCGCCACGTCGGCCGTGGGCGGTCCCGTCGCGCAGCCCTCGATTTCCGGCTAGCGCGGAATCACCGCCGACCGAAGACTCGACACAACCGGCGCGGACGCGCGCCGAACGACTACCCGACTCATCCCCCTCGCCATGACGACGCTATTCTCCGCCGCCTATCCGCGCACGCTGCACACCTTGACCGACCGCTTCACGGCCGGTACCGCGACCCGCATCGAAGCCTGGCTCTTCGAAGACGATGCGGCGCGCCGCGACGCCGAACGCACGCTGGCCGGCAGATCGCACGCCTGCTCGTTCCCGAGCTGACACGCCGCGGACGCTACCCGGTCGCCGGTGCGCCGGGATCGTTTCGGGAAAAGCTGTTCGGCGCCGCGCGGCTGCCCGACGGCCATGTTGCGACGCGCTACCGGTGGTGAGCGCCCGATCTTCTGGGCTTCAGCCTGTCAGGCGGTCTTGCTGCGACAGAGCCGTCCCGCGCCGCTCGCACGCGCGCCCTGCTGCCGTCTGGCGACACGCCGATGCCACCAGCGCATTGAACGACGTATCCCAGAACGGCGCGACGTTGGCCGGACCATCCAGCACGCCGATCCGCGCGAACACGTCCGCGACCTGTTGATGCTGCGCGACCACGTCGGGCGTGACGGGCAGCAGTGCGTAGTCGTCGCTGCGCTGCGCGAACATCGCCGCGAGATCGGCGACCGGCACGCGCGTCTCGCCATTCTGCACGCGCGCATACGCATCGAAATGCCCGTTCGCCCACGCGTACGCGCGCTGGAACCGCAGCAGCAGATCGCCGGTCGCCGCGCGCCGGCGCGGATCGTCGAGCGTGCGCGGGTTCGCATAGATCGGGAAATTGCCGGACAGGTAGCCCTTGCCCGTCTTGAGCACGCGTGCACCGTACCGGTTGCGCGCGAGCTGGCCGTTGTAGCCGTAGATCGCCCACGCGTCGAGGTCGCCGCGGTCGTACGCGGACAGTCCGTCGGTCGGCGACAGGTTGATCGGGTGGATGTCGTCGAAACCGAGACCGGCCTCGGCGAGCTGCCGGTACAGGAAATAGTGCGACGTCGTCGCGCGCACGTACCCGACACGCTTGCCCTTCAGGTCCGCGATGCTGCGAATCGGCGTGTCCTTGCGTGCGAGCGTGACCTGGTTGTTCAGGTCTTCCCGCGTACGCGAGATGAACCGGACGCTGGCCTTCTGGCGCGCGGCGAATACCGCCGGGATCTCGCTGCCTGAGCCAATGTCGAGCGCATCCGCGTTCAACGCCTCGATGTGCAGCACGCCGTTGTTGAACTCGCGCCACTCGATCCGGTACGGCGTGTCGCTCAGGCCGGCCGCCTGCAGCAACGCACGCCAACCGCCCTTGTAGGTCGCGACGCGCAGTGTGGTGCCGGCCAGATCGGTGTTGGCGGCCGGCGCGGCAAGCGCGACCCGCGCGACCACGGGGGTCGCCGCGAGCGCGGCGCCGGCGAGCAGCAGGCGGCGGCGTGCCGCCGAAGTTGACGCCATCGGATGCTCCTGTCGATTGAATGAAAAGAAAAGGGAAACCGCCGCGCGCGACGGTCGACGCGCGTCAATGCAAGGTCGGGAAGCCGTGGCGCTCGGCCAGCAGGTCGAGGATGCGGCGCGGGTCGGTGATGAAACGCACCGCGCCGAGCGTTTGCGCATCGTCCGGCGCCGGTTGCGCGCTACCGAACACGAGCACTGGCAGGCCCTGATGCGCGTCGTCGAGCGCGTCGATCACCGCGTGTCGCGGTCGTTCGAAACCGACGCGGCGCACGTCGAGGCGGTCGCTCCTGTCGGGCGCGCTCGCGAGCAGTCCTTCGATCGCCAGTCCGTGCGGACAGACGAAGTGTCGGCCCGGATGCTTCGGATCGGCAAAGCCCGGTTCCAGCAGAAACAGTACATCCCGACTCATTTCACTCGGCTCCCATGTTGGTGATTCCACCGGGATACACGCACACTGCGTGCACGGCGCCCGGCCGGATACACGACTGTATCGCCGCGCATCGTGCGGCCCTACCAACGTTTTGCGGAATCGATATGCCGACGTGCATACCGCATCGGCCGTGCGTGTCACAGCACCGCGTTGCATAAAAACATCGTCAGTGGAACGAACTTCGGCGTGGCATCGAACGATTTCATCGATCGATATGGGCGCGTTCGCACGTTGTCGTCGCCCGGCGTTTGTCATCGATGCCAATGCGTTCGCCGCAGCATGCGAGCCGGACGCGATCGCGGCGCGTGCGCCGGGCGGGCATCGACGCGCATTGCAATTCGGTCGCGCAGCGAATTGCAAACCACGGATCGAGTATTCGCCGACCATGCCGAATTCAATAGCATCGTGATCCTCGCAGACGTACCCATAAAAAACAGAGGATATTCATGATCAAGAAGTCGGTAGTCCTGGGTTTGGTTTCGATCGGTTCCATCGGTGCGCATGCGCAGAGTTCCGTTACGCTGTACGGCGTCGTCGACGCCGGCCTCGCCTATACGAACAATCAGGGCGGCGCGAGCAACATCCAGCAGACGAGCGGCAAGCTGAGCGGCAGCCGTTGGGGCCTGAAAGGCGTCGAGGATCTCGGCGGCGGCCTGCAGGCGGTATTCACGCTCGAAAGTGGGTTCAGGCCGAGCGACGGCGGCCTCGGCCAGGGCGGCCGCCTGTTCGGCCGCTCCGCGTACGTCGGCCTGAACAAGACCGGTCTCGGCACGCTGACGTTCGGCCGCCAATACGAGCCGATCACCGACCTCGTCGCGCCGTACTCGGGATCCGGCTTCTGGTCGCCGGCAACCCACATCGGCGACAACGACAACCTGAACCAGAGCTTCCGCATCAACAACGCGGTGAAATTCCGCAGCGCGACGATCGCCGGCTTCACGGCCGACGCGCTGTACGCATTCAGCAACCAGGCGAACGGCGGCGCGGGCACCGGCTTCTCGAACAACAACGCGTGGGGCGTGGCGGCGAACTACGTGAACGGTCCGTTCTCGGCGGGTGCGGGCTACGTGCGGCTGAATCACCCGAACGCGACGTCGAACACGAGCGGCGCGGTGGGCGGCGCGACCACGACGACCGGCAACGACTACACCGGCGCGTTCTTTTACGGGCTGAACGGCGGCGTGCGCAAACAGCAGATCGGTGTCGCGGGCGCGAACTACGCGCTCGGCCGCGCGACGCTCGGCTTCGCGTGGAGCCATACGCAGCTCGACTATGTCGACGGCTCGTCGCGCAAATTCAATAACTACGACGTGAATGGGCGCTACCAGATCACGCCGGCGGCGACGCTGATCGGCGTCTACACGTTCACCGACGGACGTGCGAGCGGCCTGCCGGGCACCGGCGGCCAGACGCTGAAGCCGCGCTGGCACCAGTTCACGCTCGGGTTCGACTATGCGCTGTCGAAGCGCACCGACATCTATCTGTCCGGCATCTACCAGCTCGCCGCAGGCGATGCGAGCACCGCGTCGTCGGGCGGCTATCGCAAGATCGCGGCGATCTCGAACATCGGCAGCGCGTCGTCGACGAACCGTCAGGTCGCGTTCGTCAGCGGGCTGCGCGTGAAGTTCTGAACGTGCGCGCAACGTGACACGGGCGCGGCGCGATAAGCAAAGCGGGAATCGTTGTTTGTCGCGCCGCGCGCGGTTGCCGACAATGTCCGTTTTTCCGGATGCTGCCGCGCCGCGCGCGACATGGCTTCGCTGATGACCGATACCTCTTCCCGTCCACGCCGCACCGGCCGCCGCGCGGCACTGCGACAGCTCGCCGGCGGCTGGGCCGCCGCGCTGCTGCCAACAGGCGGCGCGCTGGCGAGCCAGACGCTCGCGCCACTCGACGTACCGCCGTGGACGCGCACGCCGGGCGCACCGTTGCTGTCGCCGCCATACGGCGTGCCGGGCGGGCACGAACGCGACGTGATCCGCCGCAGCGCGCGCGCACCGGCGCTGCCCGGCTCCGGCTCGTCGATGACGCCGCTCGCCGACCTGTTCGGCGACATCACGCCGAACGGCCTCGTGTACGAACGCCATCACGCGGGCGTGCCCGATATCGATGCGCAGCGTCATCGCGTGGTCGTCCACGGGCTCGTGCGCGAGCCGCGCGTCTTCACGCTCGACGACCTGCTGCGCTTTCCGTCCGAGTCGCGAATCCATTTCCTCGAATGCTCGGGCAACACCGGCAGCGAATGGAACGGCCCGAGCGGGTTGCCCGTCCAGTTCACGCACGGGCTGCTGTCGTGCTGCGAATGGACCGGCGTGCGGCTGTCGACGCTGCTCGACGAAACCGGCATCGACCCGGCCGCGCAATGGCTGCTCGCGGAAGGCGCGGACGGCGCGGCGATGACGCGCAGCCTGCCGCTCGATCGCATTCTCGAGCGCGCGCTCGTCGTCTATGCGCAGAACGGCGAGCGGCTGCGCCCCGAGAACGGCTATCCGGTGCGGCTCATCGTGCCGGGCTTCGAAGGCAACACGAACATCAAGTGGCTGCGGCGGCTGAAGCTGGTACGCGCGCCGGAGATGACCCGCGAGGAAACGTCGAAATACACGAGCCTGCTGCCGAACGGATGCGCCCGCCAGTTCGTGTTCGAGATGGATGCGAAATCGGTGATCACGCGCCCGTCGGCCGGGCACCGGCTCGCGTCGCGCGGCTACTACCCGATCAGCGGTTATGCGTGGTCGGGACGCGGCCGGATTCGCGCGGTCGACGTGTCGACGGACGGCGGCCGCACCTGGCGCACCGCGCGGCTCGCCGGCGACGTGCGCGATCGCGCGCTGACGCGCTTCGAAGCCGACTGGGTCTGGAACGGCGAGCCGGCTGACCTGCAAAGCCGAGCGACCGACGAAACGGGCTACGTGCAGCCGACCCGCGACGCGCTCGTCGCCGCGCGCGGCGTCAATTCGCAATACCACTACAACGGCATCCAGAACTGGCGCGTCGGCGCGGACGGCGAGGTGCGCAATGCGTAGGCCGACTGTCCGTCTGCTCGTGTCGCTCGTCGTCTTGTCGGGATCGATCGGCTCGATCGCGTCGCCGGCCTTCGGCGCCGGCTTCGGCATCGGTCAGCCGGTCGACCGCGCGGCGATCGCAGCGTGGGACATCGACGTCGCGCCCGACGGCAGCGGCCTGCCGCGCGGCGCCGGCACGGTCGC
>NZ_VWWG01000230.1:0-238 GCF_011753085.1 Burkholderia sp. Tr-862 | reverse complement strand
TGTTTGGAAGCAATGTTTGAGTGCCGTAAGATGCACCGGTGTATGTGTTGTTGTAGTGTCGATTGTATTATTTCAAGTCAGTTGATAGTTATAGCGTACAGTGCAGAACACAGTAGCTATAGACTACATAAGCGGTGCATAAGTATGCATTGAGCATTGTATGACTGACAGTGATTGTTTTGTAAACTTAAATAACGCCGAGTCAGATGTGCAGAATATTAAGTTGTTTTTTTTTTTC
>NZ_VWWG01000229.1:0-8131 GCF_011753085.1 Burkholderia sp. Tr-862 | reverse complement strand
GCCGTTCGCCCCGCCGTGCCGCAACGCGTCGAGCAGCCAGAAACCGTCGCCGTCGGGCATCGCGAGATCGGACAGCACGACGGTCGGCTGCAGGTCGGCGATGACCGCGAGCGCTTCGCGGCCCGAGGAGGCGATCGCGACGGCCGCGCCGAGCGTCGTCAGCGCGGCCGTCAGGCTCGCGCGCGTGGTCGCGTCGTCGTCGACGATCAGGATGCGCTGCGCATCGAGCATCAGCGGATCGCGCCGGCCATCGGCCTGCGCGATGCCCCATGCCATCACGCCCGTCGGCTGCCAGCCGGCCGGCAGCGTCACCGTGAACGTCGCGCCGCGATTGCGGCCCGCGCTTTCGACATGCACCTGGCCGCCGTGCAGCTCGGCGATGTGGCGCACGATCGACAGGCCGAGCCCGAGCCCGCGCCGCGGCGACGCGGGCGAACCGTCCGCGCGGCGGAACATGTCGAATACGTGGGGAATGAACGCGGGCGGAATGCCTTGCCCGGTGTCCGTCACGGCCAGCACCGCGTGCGCGTCGTCGCGCGACAGCGTGACCGTCACCGCGCCGCCGCCCGGCGTGAATTTCAGCGCGTTCGACACGAGGTTCGCGAGCATCTGCCGCAGGCGTTCCGCGTCGCCCGACACCACGCATGCGCTCGCCGTGCACTCGAATTCGAGCACGATGCCGGCCGACGACGCAGCCGTCTGGAAGGCGCCGACCGCATCGGAGAAGAGCCGCACCACGTCGACCGGCATCGGGTCGATCCGCAGCTTGCCGGTCGCGAGCGACGAAGCGTCGAGGATGTCGCCCACCATGCGCGTCAGCGAACGCGCGCTGCGGTCGATCGCATCGATCGCCTGCTGCCCCAGCGCGTCGTCGCGCGTATTGCGCAGCACCTCGATCCAACCGTAGATCACGTTCAGCGGGGTGCGCAGTTCGTGCGACACGGTCGCGAGCAATTCGTCCTTCAGACGATTCGACGTATCGGCCCGGTCGCGCGCGTCGCGTGCACCCTGCAGCGAGCGCTGCGTGCGCAGGTCGTGCCGGCGCTGCGCGCCCGTCTCGCGCAGCGTGAGCGACAGCGCGACGCAGCTGCGCGCGTCGCCGCGTACCGGGCCGGCGGACACCGTTGCGCGAAAGCGCCGGCCGTCGCGGCGCACGCACAGCAATTCGAGCGGGCCGACCGCTTCGCGCATCGCGTCGAACGAATCGGCGAGCGGGTTGCGCCGCAGCCAACGCATTGCGACCAGCGTTTCGAGCGGACGCCCGCGCGCGTCGGCTTCGTCATACCCGAAGATCCGCTGTGCGGCCGGGTTCCAGCTGACGATGCGGCCCTGCCGGTCGATCCCGACGATCGCGTCCGGCGACGCATCGACCACCGCGCGCTGCAGGCGCGACACCTCCGCCGACGCGCGCTCCGTGCCGGCATCGCGCAGCAACAGCACCGCTCCGTCGAGGTTGCCGTGCGCGTCGACGATCGGCGACGCCGCCTCGACGATCGGTACCGGCGGGCTGCCGTCGGCGCCGTGCAGCCAGTGGCGGTCGGACAGCGCATGCGCGCCGGCGAGCGCGCGCTCGAGCGTCGTCTGCACGCGCCGGTCGTCGCGATCGAACACGTGCAGCACGTCGCGCACGGGACGGCCCGTCGCGTCGTCGAGGCCGCCGCCCGCCAGCGCGGCCGCCACCGCGTTCACGTAGGTCACGCGGCCTTTCGCATCGGTCGCGATCACGCCATGCGGCAACGCCTGCAGTACGGCGTCGAGCTGCCGCCGCGCGGCGGCCTCGCGCCGGTGCGCGCGCTCGTTCGTGAGCCGCGCGTGCCGCAGCATCGCCGCGACCGCGCACACCAGCACGCCGACCAGCATGAAGGTGCCGAGCCGCACGAGGCGGTCGGGCAGCGGCCCGGTATACGCGGCCGCATCGGACAGGAACAGCGTCCAGACCAAGAGCCCGCTGATCACGGTCGACAGGATCCCGAACAAGAACGACGTCGCCCACGCGGCGCCGGCGAGCAGCGGGTAGTACAGGATCAGCGGCAGGTTCACGCCGCCGAACCGGATCGCCAGCGTTTGCAGCACGGTCGCGGTCGCAACGAGCATCACGGCGGTTGCGTAATTTCCGGCCTGCGGCCGTGCACGTTCACTCATCGGACACGCTCCTGCCGGAAGGTCGGCGGCGGCCGGCAACGGGTGAACGGACCGGCATGCCGCATGCCGTCGGGCTGCTGGCCGGTGCGACGGCATTCCGGCGCGACGCGTTCGTGAAAGCGGGCGGCTATCACCCGCGCGACTTCCTCGGCGGCGAGGAGGCGCTGCTCGCGCTCGACCTGTATCGCGCGGGCGCATGGCTCGTGTATGCACCGCACCTGACGGTTCATCATTACCCTTCGATGCAGCGCGACGTGCACACGCGCGTGAGTGTGGCGACCCGCAACACGGTGTGGACCGCATGGCTCAGATGGCCGGCCGGCGCCGCGCTCGCGCATACGCTGCGCATGCTGCCGCGCCTGCGGCGTGAACGCGGCGTCACGCACGCGCTCGCCGGGCTGCTGGGGATCCTGCGCGAGCGGCATGCGATTCCGCCGGAGGTCGAGCGCCTGCGCCGCCGGATCGACGACGCCGCGCGTCGGCGCACGCGTGCGCGCGCATGACCGCAGCGCTCGGCGCATCAGGAGTCCGGCTTTTCCGTTTCGTCTTCCAATTGGGCGAGCCGGTTGTAAATCGTTTTCAGGCTGACGTCGAGCACCTCGGCGGCCTGCGCCTTCACGCCGCCGCATTGCGCGATCGTGCCGAGGATCAGCTTGCGGTCGACCTCCTCGAGCGGCGTGCCGAACGGCACCGTCACGCGATCTTCGTGCGATTCGACCATGCTCGACAACTCGTCCATGATCGGCGGCGGCAGCGTGTCGATCACATCGGCGTCGCTGAAGATGCTCGCGCGCTGCACGAAGTTGCGCAGCTCGCGCACGTTGCCCGGCCATGCGTAGGTCTTCAGTGCTTCGCGCGCGGCCGGTGCGAAGCGCAGGTTGCGGCCGCTTTCCTCGTTGTAGCGTTGCAGGAACGCATCGGCGAGCATCGGGATGTCGTCGCCGCGCTCTCTGAGCGACGGCAGCGGGATCGGAAACACGTTGATCCGATGAAACAGGTCGGGCCGCAGCTTGCCGTCCGCCATCGCGGCTTCCGGATCGCGGTTGGTCGCGGCGACGATGCGCACGTCGACGTCGATCTCGCGCGTCGAGCCGAGGCGCGTGAGCCGCCCGGTTTCGAGCACGCGCAGCAGCTTGACCTGCGATTCGACCGGCATCTCGGTGATTTCGTCGAGGAACAGCGTGCCGCCGTCCGCGCGCTCGAAGAAGCCCTTGTGCTGCCGCTCCGCGCCGGTGAAGCTGCCGCGGTCGTGGCCGAACATCTCGCTTTCGACGAGGTTCGCGGCGATCGCGCCGCAGTTCACCGCGAGGAACGGGCCGCGGCGGCGCAGGCTCAGGTCGTGCACGGTTTGCGCGGCGAGCTCCTTGCCGGTGCCCGATTCGCCGGTGAGCAGCACTGACGCTTCGGTACGCGCGACGCGACCGATCGCGTCGTAGACGGCCTGCATCGCGGGCGAGCTGCCGAGCATCCGGCCGAAGCGGCCGAGGCGCTGCAGTTCGGAGCGCAGCTCGGCGATTTCCTCATGCAGCGCGGTGGTGCGCGGCACGCGCGCGAAGATGCTGTTCAGCCGCTGCATGTTGAGCGGCTTCACCAGGTAGTCGGTCGCGCCGCGCCGCAATGCGTCGATCGCGGTTTCGAGGCTCGCGTGACCGGTGGTCAGCACCATTTCGCAATGCGCGCGTTTGGGCAATGCGTCGAACAGATCCATTCCGTTGCCGTCCGGCAGCACGAGGTCGCACAGCACCAGATCGGGGGTATTCGTCGAGACGAGCGTGCGCGCTTCTTCGAGCGTCGCGGCCGTGTCGCACGCAAGCTGCTGCGCCTGCGCGAGTGCCGCGAGCATCGCTCGCGTATCGGCATCGTCTTCGACGATCAGGACGTAAGGCATCGAAGCTCCTTGTGATGCGGCCCGGCTGGAGCATCGGCCGAAACCGCGGCGGGCATGCGATGCGGGGTACGACGCCGGGCATCCGGCAATACGATCGCACCGCATACGAACGAGCAGACAAGTAGTCCTGCCATGACAAACGACTGTCTAGCAGTATAGAAGAGGCGCGCTGTGCATTCGCCGCTCATCGAATAAATCTATCCGCCCGCGACGATGGCATTGCCAGATTCAATCTGCGGCCTTCGGTATAAGAGGTATGCTTTCTACGTGAAAAACGGCGGATGCCACGTCATTTTTTCATCTTGTCCCGACGGCTTCGGTCAAAACTTCCCAAAATGCGATATCACTCATGTCGAAATCCGACGATGACGGCACGCGGCTGTTCGGCCGTTCGCGAACAATCCAGGACTTGATGTTGAAAATTTCGCGCGTGGCCGCAACGCGCGTGAGTGTGCTCGTGGTCGGCGAAAGCGGTGCCGGCAAGGACATCGTCGCGCGGCTCATCCATGACATGAGCCCGCGCCGGCGCGGCCCGTTCGTGCCCGTGAACTGCGGTGCGATTCCGAAAGACATCGCGGAATCCCATTTGTTCGGACATGAAAAAGGCAGCTTCACCGGCGCCGTTGCACAACATGTGGGCATGTTCGAAGCCGCGCGCGGCGGCACGCTGTTTCTCGACGAAATCGCGGAAATGCCTGCGGAATTGCAGGTGAAACTGCTGCGCACGCTGGAATCGAACACGATCGTGCGGGTCGGCGGCCACGAAGCGATTCCGCTCGACGTGCGGATCGTCGCGGCGACCCATCACGATCCGGTCGAGGCCGTGCGCAGCGGCCGGCTGCGCGAGGACCTGTTCTACCGGATCGCGACGATCGCGCTGCACGTGCCCGCGCTGCGGCAGCGCGAGGACGACGTCGGCGACATCGCGCTGCAGATCGTCGAGCGGCTGAACGCGCGGCACCGCACGCGCAAGCGTCTGTCGATGCAGGCGATGAAGGCGCTGCGCACCTACTCGTGGCCCGGCAACGTGCGCGAGTTGCGCAACGCGCTGGAGCGTGCGTTCATCCTCGCGGACGAGCAGATCGAATTGCAGCTGCCGCGCCGCCTGCCGCCGCGCGAGGAAGTGCGTCACAACGCGATGACGCTGCATATCGGCACGACGCTCGCGCATACGCAGCAGCGCTTCATCGTCGCGTCGCTGCGCCATTTCAACGGCGACAAGCCGCGCACCGCGAAAGCGCTCGGCATCAGCCTGAAGACGCTGTACAACCGCCTCGCGCTGCTGCCCGAACACGAGCGCAACGCGATGAACGGCACCGCCGCGCCGACGTCGAGCACCAGTAGCGCCAACGGCACCAGCAGCGCCAACGGCACCAAGGGCACCAGCGCCGCCGCGAGCGCGCCCACACCGGCGAGCCCGCCGAGCGCGTAAGCACGCCCGCTTCAAGCGCGTCGATCAGGGCCCGTTCACGCTAGCACGCAACGTCGCGCAATGCGTTGTCCCAGTCGCGCGCGAAGCGCTCGATGCCGAACCGCTCGCACGCGTCGCGCTTCGCCGCCGCGCCCCACTCGCGCGCGAGTTCCGGATCGCGAATCAGCATGCGCATCGCATCGATCAGCGCGTCGGGCCGCGTATCGGCGACACCGTTGTAACCGCTCCTCACGAGCTGCGCCATCTCGGTCGTCGCGAGCGCGACGATCGGCAGCCCGATCATCATCGCCTCGATCACCGCGAGCCCGAGGCTCGTATAGCGGATCGGATTGAAGAAGAACCGGTAGTGCGACAGGAACTGCGGCAGCGCCGGGTTCGGCACTTCACCGATGCCGCCGAGTTCGGCCGATCCCATCCCGACCAGATCGAGCGGCACGCTGTGGCGCACCACCTCGAACAGATCCGCGCCGAGACGCCGCCCGCGCCGCGCAAGGTTGTTCACGACCGTCACGCCCTTGGGCAGCGTGCCGCGATACTCGATGCCGTCGGGCAGCAGCACGCCATGCTCGATCACGCGCGTCGGCGTGACGCCGTTGTCCCACATCAGCGCGTTGTACGGCGTCACGTGCACCAGCAACATGTTCGGGTCCTGCACCGGATGCAGCGTGTCGGTCGGATGCTCGCGCGGCGGATCGTGCTCGACGAACAGCGCGGGCAACGCACGCTGCGCGTCGCTCAGCAATCGCATCCGGTCTTGCTCGTAGTGGCGGTGATGCTGGTACAGCACGCAGTCGAACTCGGTGTCGCGCACGCATTCGACACTCACCTCGTGCACGTTGTCACCCCACGGCAGATGCCCGACCCGCCCCGCATAGCCGGGCGGATGCTGCGGCTTCGTCACGAGGTAGAAATCGTGCGGCGCCTGCGACAGGTAATACAAATAGTTGCCGTGCACGTGCCAGGTGAGCACGCGCAACCGCTTACGTGACATGACGCCTCTCCTCCGCGAGCAGTTCGCCCGCCCGATCCATCACGTCGTCGACGCTGATCGCGCTCGCGCATTCGTGCCCGTACGGGCAGGTGTCGAACATGCACGGCCGGCACGCCGGGTAGTGCGCGATCACGCGATGACGTTCGGCGTCGAGCGGCGCCCAGCGGGCCGTGTCGCTGCCGCAGGCGATGACGATGCTCGGCGTACCGAGCGCCGCCGCGACATGCGACACGCCCGTGTCGTTGCACAGCAGCAGCCGTGCGCGACCGATCAGCGCGGCCAGCGCGCCGAGCGGCGTGCGCCCGCACAGGTTCACGCACGGCCGCGCGAGCTGCTCGGCGAATGCGGCGGCCAGCGCGATCTCCGCGCGCGTGCCGGTCAGCACGATCTGCCAGCCGTCGGCCGCGAGCTGCCGCGCGGCGCTCGCGAAACGCTCGACCGGCCAGCGCCGCGACGCCATCCGCGCGCCCGGATGGACGATCACGTAGCGGCCCGGATCGAGCGCGTATTCTTCGCACAGCACATGCCAGAGCGCATAGTCGAGGCCGCCGAGCGGGAATTCGAGGTAGTCCCCCCAGTCCGGATAGCCGAGCTTGCGCGTGAGCGACAGGCAGCGCGTGACCTCGGGTTCGCCGTCACGCCAGGTGACCGGACAATCGAGCGCGGTCGTGCCGCCGTCGGGCGGCACGAAGCCGGCGGTGCGCGTCGCGCCGAGCGACGCGACGATCGCGTTGGTCTGCGCACCGCTGCCGTGCAGCTGGATCGCGAGATCGAAGTCGCGCGCCCGGCATTCCGCGACGAACGCCTCGCGCGCGGACGGCTCGGCTTCCGGCTGCTCGCCGAGGCCCGGCGCGCCGGGAAACGTGATGAAGTTGTCGATGTAGTCGGAAAAGCGCGACGCGAATTCGCGCGCCCACGGCAGCCCGATCAGCGTGATGCGCGCATCCGGTTCGCCGCGCCGCAGCGCGCGCAGCGCCGGCACCGCGCACAGCATGTCGCCGAGCTGCAGCGCGCGAAATACCGCGATGCGGCTCGGACCGGACGATGAAGCGGAATCGAAGCTCATAGGAAGAACACCCGGAAGTGAAGCGCGCCGCGCATGCGCCAGTACAGCGACACGGGCGGAATCGCGATCGACGTGACGATCATCTCGGCGACATGCGACGGCGTGAGCCGCGTGCCGCGCAGCCGCTTCGCGCAGAACGCGGCGGTGATCACGGCCCACGCGAGCGCGCACGCGATGCCCGGCGCGCGCCAGCCGGCCGCGAAACAGCCGAGCGCGCCGAGCGCGAACAGCACGGCCGCGTAGTAGTTCCACGGCGGCATCGGCCGGATATGACGCCGGTAGGTCGCGCGATGCTTTTTGTACAGCAGCGCGTCGAAATACACCTTCGATTGCTGGCCGATACTCGCGCCCCAGCGCGCGGGGCGCACCGGGTGCACGATCCGCGCGGCGTCGACCTCGACGATCGGCCCCGCATGCTCGCGCAGCGCGAACATCAGGTCGGCGTCCTCGCGCCACGCGCGCGTGAAGCGTTCGTCGAAACCACCGACGCGTTCGAGCGCCGTGCGCCGCACGAAGCAGTTCGCGGTCGCGAACTCCGCCCGCGCGAGGCCGGCCACGTCGCGCTCGTAGTCGGTCGGGTGCGGCCGCAGCGGCACGTCGATGCGCCCGGCC
>NZ_VWWG01000021.1:0-65944 GCF_011753085.1 Burkholderia sp. Tr-862 | reverse complement strand
AGCGCATCGCGCGCCGCGCGGCGCACGCAAGCCGGCTCCCCGCGGCCGTTGAGACGCCGCGCCGGGCCGGGCCACGTGGCGCTCGGCTGCCGTTCCTTCACCCTCATTCGTTAGCCGTCCGGTCAGTAGCGGGCCTCGTCGTGCTTGGCATATCGTATCGTTTTTGATACGCTTGATGGCACGACGATGGCGAGACGGCAGATTCAGATCACGCTCGGCGTGCGGTTCTTCCGCACGGCGCGTGGCAACGAGCCGGTGCGCGAATGGCTCAAGGCGCTCGAGCAGATCGAGCGCAGGGTGATCGGCGAAGAGATCAAGACCGTTCAACTGGGCTGGCCGCTCGGCATGCCGCTGGTCCGGAAGATGTCGAAGGATCTGTGGGAAATCCGCGTGATGTTGCCGAGGCGAAGCGCGCGCGTGCTGTTCACGGTCGTCGGCGACACGATGGTGCTGCTGCACGCGCTCTTCAAGCAGTCGCAGGCCACGCCGTCCGACGACCTCGACGTGACCGTCGCGCGGCTGAAAGCGCTCACGCACGCCATCTGAATTTCCCGGTTGCGCCGGCACGTGCGATCGCCGCCGTGCCGGCCGGCAACGCCATGCATTGGAGTATCCATGACGACCACGAACAACCCGCATATCGGCAGCGATTTCGATACCTTCCTCGAGGAGGACGGCCATCTCGAAGCGGCCACCGCCACCGCGATCAAGCGCGTGATCGCGTGGCAGATCGGGCAGGAGATGAAGGCGCAGCACATCACGAAAACCGCGATGGCCGCACGGATGAAGACCAGCCGCGCCGCGCTCAACCGGCTGCTCGACGAAACCGACACGAGCCTCACGCTCGCGACGCTCGCGAGCGCGGCCACCGCACTCGGCAAGCGGCTCAGCTTCGAGCTGGTGCCGGCCTGACGGGCATGACGAATGATGTGCGGCCGGGGGGGGAGATGAACGCTTGCGCGATGTGCGTGCGTATCCTTAGCGGTCGAAGGTTCGGCGGCGCGCGGCCACGAGTTGCTCCACCGAATATCGCTTAAGCCTCGTCGCAAACCCCTCGTTCAAACTGGGAAGATTGCCGGCGAAACCTTAACTCTCGTTTTGGTCGCGGATTTCCAGGGCAGATCATCTCAGGTCACCACATCCACGATGACGCACGCAACTACACGTGCGTCGCATCAAGGAATCGACTTCACAAGTGATGTGAACGCGCTTGTCGCGCACGCATGACTTGTTTCCGCACGGAACGACCATCGTCGACGAAGCGCGACTCGAACTTATCGACGACGGGACTGACCGACTCGTGATGACGATCGCTGCCGGGAAGGCGGCGAGCTTGATTCATTCTTATTCCGATTTTCGGAGGATTTTCTAGCGATATTCAGGACGATTTTCGAATTCGTCCGATTTCCATTGAGTCATCTTCTTTTTACACTCCGACAGAGCTGTTAAAAACACTTAGTTAGGCAAACGTTTGCGCGTAACGTCGGCTGCAGCGGATGTGTGAATAGAGGAAAAACAATGAGCAGCTGCAGTAGGCACGGTCGAACAGCAGGATCCATCGCTTGGAGGTTCAATCGGAAGGTGGCGCTTCGTCGGTATGCCGTGAAGGCGATTTCCTGCCTTCTCGTTATTGGATCAACCACATCCAATGCTTCCAGTCTAGAGAATCTGGCAAGCGGGGCGCTCGCCGCCGATGCGGCATTCAGAAGTGCGGAGGCCGCTTGGCGCGCGGGTATCGAAAAGGCCCCACAAGGGCGGGCAGGGCTACTACCGCAAGTTGGCATACAGCAGGTGATTTATCGCAACGGAGTAAGGATTCCTGGGCAGACCATACCCGGCTATTCGACCAATGGTTTCACCCTGACGCTGAACCAACCGCTCTTCAATTGGGCTGCGTGGGAAAACTGGCAGCAGGGCCAGCTTCTTGCGATGGATGCCGATCTCGCGTTAGCGCAAGCAAAGCAGGATGTGCTGCTCCGTGTTTCTCTAGCCTATCTGGCCGCATTAAACGCGCAGGACGATCTTGTACTCGCCATTGGCCACCGCAAGGCCGTTGCAGAACAATTGGCCCTCGCGAAGCGCCGTTTTGCGCTGGGCGATGCGACCATCGTCGATACGAACGAGGCATTGGCCGGCTTCGATGCTGCACGGGCTGATGAAGTTGCGGCACAAACGCAGCTCGATACAAGCTATGCGGCACTCCAGAAGATTGTCGGCCATCCTGTCAGCCGGGTGAATGGATGGCGCGACGACGCACGGCTGCCGCCAGTGGCGCCCGCAGCGCTGGAACAGTGGATCAACACGGCCGCCACCGCGGATTACGGTGTGCGTCGGAAAATGATCGCGATTCAGCTCGCCAGCCGCGAGCGAAGCAAGGCACGCGCCGGCGACTATCCCACTGTCGCCTTGGTCAGCAACGCTAGCAACGGCAACGCGGCGTTTATCAACGGTCAGACGAACTTCTACACCGGCGCGAGCCGGGGCAGCTCTGGCTACGTCGGTATCCAGATATCGTTGCCGCTGACCGACGGCCTGATGACACGCAGCAAGATTCGTGAAGCGCTCGCGCTGGAAGACAAGGCTCGCGAAGATCTGGACGATGCCCAGCGCAGTGCCCGACTCGCAACGCACGACGCTTACTTGGGCGTCACGCGAGGATTGGTGCGGACTGAAGCGCTTGCCAGCGCGGTTCGGTCTGCCACCGTCGCGTTGCGCTCGAATCAGACCGGCTACCGGGTCGGCGTTCGGGTGAACGCCGACGTGCTCGACGCGGGAGACAAGCTCTACCGGGCACAGCGCGACCTGGCACGCGCGCGCACGGAAACCTTCGCACAGGCGCTGAAGCTGAAAGCGAGTACAGCCGACCTGGGCGAGGCCGACCTCGCTGCCCTGGACACAATGCTGGTCGAGCACACTCCGGCACGTACACCGAACTCCGGCGCATCGGGAGGACACTGATGTATCAACTTATCAGGCGCCATCTGGTGATAGCGGCCGCGTTTGGTGTCGCGTCGAATTTGCTGCTGCTGACGCCGACCATCTACCTGCTCCAGGTTTATGACCGCGTGCTGCCGAGCCAGAGTATTCAAACGCTGCTGATGCTGATGGCCTTCATGGCAATCGCACTCGCGATGAATCTGGGTGTCGATATCGCCCGCAGCCGAATCTTGTCGGACCTGGGCATGCAGATTGGCAATCGGATCGAGCGTCTTGCGTTGCGGGCACAGATTTCTGCTCGCGCTCATGGGGTGCCGTCACGAGCGATCGCGAGTCAAGGCGATATCCATACGCTGCGCGCGTTTCTTGCGGGTTCCGGCGTGATCGCGTTTTTCGACGCGCCGTGGCTGGTGGTCTACGTGGTCGTCATTGGCCTGTTCCATTGGTCGCTGGCGCTGATCGCGGTCGTCAGCGCACTGCTGTTGATTAGCGTCGCGCTGGTCAACGATCGACTTACGCGGAAGGGCATCGAGTCTTACCTCGCGCGGCAGCGCGAGGGGGACGCGTTCTATCAGCATCTCATACGCAATGCTGAGGTCATGACCGTGCTGGGCATGGTGGATAACCTGGTGGGGGCCTGGGATGCGCGCAAGCGCGGCTACATCGCCGCGCAGCGAGACGTGTCGGACCACAGCGCGTTCTATCGAGACGTGACCAAGGCGCTGCGGCAGGCGATTCAGGTGATTATGATGGCCGCTGGCGCATGGCTCGTGATATCGGGCCATGCGACGCCGGGTGTGATGCTCGCCACGACCATTTTGCTCGGTAAGGCACTGGCGCCGATTGAACAGTTGATCGGCAACTGGAAGCAGGCAGGTGAACTGCGCGAGGCGTGGCGTCGTCTGGAGGCACTCCTCGTCGCTGGGACGGAAGCCGATCCGATCACGCTGCCACCACCGGCGGGGGAAATTCGGGTCGAACAGATCGCGTTCAGCGTGCCGTCGCGAACGCCGGGGCTGGGACGGCTACTGCTGCGCGGGATCAATTTCACGCTGACTGCGGGCCAGACCTTGGTCATCACCGGGCCCAGCGCATCCGGCAAGTCAACTTTGCTGCGTGTCATCGCTGGACTCTGGCGTCCGCAGGCAGGTGCGGTGCGGCTGGACGGGGCCGACGTGGCTCAGTGGCCCCGATCGTCCCTGGGCCGTTATCTCGGGTACGTGCCGCAAGACGTAGAGCTATTCCCGGGCACCGTCGCGGAAAACATCGCACGGACCGCGAAGCCTCTCCCGCTCGACTCGGCCGCGATCGTGCGGGCTGCGCAGCGAGCGGACGTCCACGAGATGGTCTTGAATCTTCCCGATGGTTACGAGACGCTGATTGGCGACGCTGGGGAACGATTGTCCGGCGGCCAGCGCCAGCGCCTTGCCCTCGCGCGTGCCTTGTATGGGGAGCCTGCCGTGCTGCTTCTGGACGAACCCAACGCGAGTCTCGACGCGCTGGGCGAAGCGGCGCTCGACCGCGTGCTGCGTGCACTGAAAGCCGATGGCATGACCATCATCGCGGTCACCCACCGGCCGTCGCTGCTGGCGCTTGCCGACCGAGTATTGCGGCTGAGGGATGGTCGAATGGAACAGTTCGAAATGCCGCCGAAGGTGGCCGATGACGGTTCGCGCGCTGGGAGCGGTCAGCCCGAGGATGTAAGCGGCATGCCGCACGGTATCGGTTTCGCTGCGCTGCAGGCCAACCGGTCTTCGCTGCAGGCCGCCAAAGTGCCGACACTCGAACCGGCGATGGAAGGCAACCAATGAGAACGCTCATGTCGTTGCATCGCGTGGGCGAAGCCGTGAAACGCTGGTGGCCTGATTCAGTGGCATCTGACGACAGCGTGCTGCCGTTGCCGCGCCGATTGACCGGCGTCAGTGTCGGAGGTGTCGCCGTGGGGCTGGCTTTGATGTGGGGTTGGGCTGCACTCGCACCGCTCTCCGGTGCCGTCGTCGCCGAAGGCTCGGTGCGTACCGAAGGCGAACGCAAGACGGTGCAGCATCTGGAGGGTGGGATCGTGAAGGAAATCCTGATTCGGGATGGCGACCGGGTGAAAGCCGGCCAGGTGCTGATCGTGCTGGACAACGTGAGCCCGGCGGCCGAGCTCTCTGCACTGCAGGCACAAGCTGACGCAGAGGAAGCGAAGATCGCACGGCTTTTGGCCGAGCGCGAACTAAAGGAAACTCTGTCGTTTCCGGCCACGCTCGAAAGGCAGCGCAACGATCCGCGCGTTGCGGAATTGCTGGCGCGCGAATCCTCGCTTTTCATTGCACGTCGGCGGGCGTTCGTAGACCAGAGCACGATGCTACGCACCGAACTTGCGCAGACAAGTCAGGAGATCGCGATCAGTTCGCAGTTGATCGAGACGATGAACCGCAGTTACGACATGGCGCGCCAGCAGCGGCGGACAAACGAAACCCTGCAGCAGGAAGGTTTCGTCGCTGAAACGAAGGTGCTCGATTTAAGGCGAACAGAGGCCGACGCACTGTCGCGCGTTCAGTCCGGTGCCGCCGAACTGAGTCGCGCGAAACAGAGAAAGATCGATCTCGAACTCCGCATCGCCGGGCTGCGTCACGAATATGTGAAGGCGGCTGACGACGAACTGAAGGAAGCCACCGCACGTGCGATTCAGCTCAGTGAGCGGCTTCGTCCGGTTCGGGATCAGTCGGCCCGGACCCGCGTGACCGCCCCGGTAGCAGGGGTAATCGTCGGGCTAAAGGTCCATACGATTGGCGCGATCGTTGCGCCCCGAGAGCCAATCGTCGATGTGGTACCCGAAAGTGCACCGTTGATTGTCGAAGCGAATATCCGGCCGGACGATGTGCGGGAGATTGCGCCGGGAACTCATGCTGACGTTCGGTTGACGGCATACAACTCCCGCACCACGCCAATGCTCGATGGCAAAGTCACTTACATTTCCGCCGACGCACTGACCGACAGTGATAAGCGGACCCGTTTCTATGTCGTTCGCATCGAGGTCCCGGCGCAAGCATTGGCGAAGGCTAACCACCTTGCCAAGGAACCGATAACGCTCGGGCCTGGACTTCGCACGGAGGTATATATCCGCACACATGCTCGCTCTGCATTGGATTACTTGCTCGAGCCGGTACGGGACGGAATTCGTAAATCGATGCGGGATTAATCTTGGAATTCGATGACGAAAATAAAACATATCCATTTTTCCATTTAAGCACTCCTCCTATGAAGATAAGGACGTCAACTGGTCGACTCTTACCGGTTCTGCTTGCAGGTACGGGGTTGACCTCAGGACATGCCGAAGAAGCTCCGCGCCCCGAACTTGGGTGCCTGATACGTAAGGCTGACGGATATCCGATCGAGTCGGCGGATTTGACTTTTCAGCAACGGATCTTGATAGCACGATGTATGAATGCATCCGCGCGTGCGAAGCAAACAGAGTCGATGCGACTAAAAAGTGAACGGCAGACAATCGAGAATATGAAGAATTTCCGCCGGGCGGAAGAGGATCTTTCTAGATTAGGTTTTGGAGCGGCGATGAAACCTTATGTGCCTCCGCGCCGCACATTGTCGATTCCCTAACTGATGCATCATCGCAAGGTACAAAGGGAAGCGGAAGGTTTAATCGCTAATGAGATCGCTTTGAATGCGCTGAAGCGATTTCGGAATGTCTATATTCGATGTGTTTTTTTTGGGGAGGGTAAGACAAATAAGCCAGTGATAACTGCCTGCTGTTGCGACCACTGCGGTGGCAAGCAATTTGAGTGTCGCAGAACTGCAGGTGTCACCTAACGGACTCGTTTCGCACCCTTCCTAAAACGGCATCTTTGAGAGGAGCAATGCTGAGCAACGCAGTTACGGCGGTGGTTGTGGCGGCTGCCACAGTCGCGAGCAACATAAGTTATCTGCAGCCGATATGAATGTCGGGCATACCGACCACGCTGCCGGGAAGTCTGCGCTATATACAACCGGCGGAAGCGCCGAAATTGGAGGCGGAATTGAAGAGTCATTTGAAGCCTCCGCAGAAAGTGGATTCGCCGAAAAATCAGCTTGTTTCGCCGCTGATTCGGACAAGATTGAATTTCGGAATATATGAGGGCAGTCCGGGTTTTGATGTGATCGCGAAAATGTTCCAGAAGAAGTTTGTTCGCGTCCCGCCCCAGCCATCTCCCCGCGGCGGTCCGGCTGCAGCGATGGCCCTCCATGAGAACGAAACGTGGCAGTACCAGCAGGTGGATGGCCAACTGGAAAGAGCAATTACCATCGCTTCAGCTCGGCCGGCGAACTTAACTTTCTAGTGTTCTCATTCAAATAAAGAAAATTAATAAATATACGGGAGTAAAAAATGGCCGTTGCGCTCGAAACAAAAGTGCTTGATAAATTTGTTGTGGTATTTGATCGAAATGCCATGTGTGCGCCGGAACGATGCCGGAGTTTTGATGTTAAATATGTTTTTTTGGAGAGGTGACGAATGAACCCTGTAACAACAGCTGCTATCGCGACCGCCACGGTGGCAAGTAATTTGAGTATCGCGGAACCGCAGGTACTACCGAATTCATCTGGAGAAATCGCCAGTAACTTGCATTATGCGAAGCCGCCAGCCACGTCTGAAGTGCCGCAGGCAATGAGGAGCAGCCTGAGCTACATGCGGCCCGAGACTCAGGCTATACCATCCACCACTTCAGAGATTGATGAATAGGAGGCGATATTGTGGCCCTGCCGAAGCTCATGAGGAAATTCGCGGCGTTATTAATCGGGTTTTTTGTCAAATGAAGAAAATCGCGCTCTCCATAGTTGTCGCAAGCGCGGTCTTGCAGGTGGCCTGTGCGAATTTAACATTCGAACAGATGCCATTGCGCACGCCTCACGATTTTCTGCTTGATATCAAGGCAGTGGCGGATTCGGAGGATCTGGCCGATATCAATGGCGTAGGCAGGCGGCTGAGGATTGAGCTTGTTGCGAGACCTGAAACGTCGGTCTATTCAAGCGATAGGAAAATTTTTCGGGGGTATGCCGTCGAAGTCGAGCAAGTAGGAATGGGTGGGGAATATAGCTCGGATAATTTTAAATATGGGATATTTCGACCTAAGGGGCGGGATTTTGATAGGGTTTTGATTGGGATATCTGTAAACCAAAATGCACTCTGCATTACGCCGGGTGATCTTAAAAGTGTGTTCGGAGATGTTCAGCGGTACGTCAACCCGCATATAACATCGTTGGATTATTCGTATTCAGGCCATGCGGGGAATTTGGATGGAGTGCGCGGAACATATTTTAGATTTAAATCTGGCGGGTGTCTTTTTGATTTTGGTTTTTTTCAAAATAGAGAAAAGGAGTAGGCGGAATGGTGGTTATCACTGGTAATGAGAAGATGTTCGCCAACGTTAAATTGAGCAAGGAGGAGATTTCGCTGATTAACAAAAAGCGAAACTCTCGTGGCTCAGTTGCTGAAGTACAATGAGGATGTGGAGGCCGAAAAAACTTATGCGATTAAGGTTGGGCAAAATGGAAGTGGAATTGATTGGAATTCAGGTGCGAAGGTAATTGAATTTGGTCGCTACGGTAATACAACCTATGACCAACTCGATCCGCGCGTTTTCGTTGGCGTCCTGAGTCATGAAATCGGCCACTACATCAACGATGCACATGATCGAGACATTGATAGGCAGTATGGCGACAAAATGCGAGAGGACTTCGATCTTGCAGCAGTCATCGGTGTAAACAAGGAGGGGGAGGCAGCCTATAACAACTGGCTGGTTGCACGGGAAATTTTTCAGAATAGTGGGCAACAGATCGTCGTGCTTGGCGACCGGGCGGATTATACCGGCGCACTGGGCTACGACATTAATTCAATGCTGACAAAGATGTACGAAGCGAATGTCGGCAAGATGTCGGGGGATACGCTCAAGCAGGCAATGATCGAAGCTGCCGGGAGCTTCATTGCGCAGACAAATCCAGGCGGCACGCCGGGCATGACTTATTACCAGATGTACGGATCGGCTTACGGTGCGTCATCGAAACATCTCTCTCAGGCGCCCATCACGGACTTGAAGTATGCAATTGACCAGTCGTCCGGCCTGGTCAAATCTATCGTTTTCACGTTTTCGACCGGGGAGAAGCAGATAAATCAATATGATGGCACTGCGTTTGCCGCGACGCTGTATGGCGCCAATGGCCAGATTGCTGAGTACGTGAAATATGCGGCCAGCGGCTTCAAGACGCAGGCCATCTTCTACTCGAACGGCAAGGCGACACAGCAGTACAACTTCAACCTCGACAAGAGCTATACGAAGTATGACTTTGCGGCCGATGGTTCGCAGACCGCGACGCTGTACGGAGCGACCGGTCAGATAACCGAGTACGCGAAGTTCAACGCCGACGGTTTCAAGACGCTGGCCATCTTCTACGGAGCTGATGGCAATGCCACGCAGCAGTACAACTTCAATCTGGATAAGAGCTATACGAAGCACGACTTCGCCGCCGACGGCTCCCAGACCGCGACGCTGTACGGCACGACCGGCCAGATGACCGAGTATGCGAAGTTCAACGCCAATGGCAACAAGACGTTGGACATCTTCTACGGAGCCGATGGCAAGGCCACGCAGCAGTACAACTTCAATCTGGATAAGAGCTACACGAAGTACGAATTCGCCGCCGATGGCTCTCAGATCGCGACGCTGTACGGCACGACCGGCCAGATAACCGAGTACGCGAAGTTCAATGCCAACGGCAACAAGACGCTGGACATCTTCTACGGTGCTGACGGCAAGGCCACGCAGCAGTACAACTTCAATCTGGATAAGAGCTACACGAAGTACGACTTTGCTGCCGATGGCTCCCAGACCGCGACGCTGTACGGCACGACCGGCCAGATAACCGAGTACGCGAAGTTCAACGCCAACGGCAACAAGACGCTGGACATCTTCTACGGTGCGGACGGCAAGGCCACGCAGCAGTACAACTTCAATTTGGACAAGAGCTACACGAAGTACGATTTCGTTGCCGACGGTTCCCAAACAGCGACGCTGTACGGCACGACCGGTCAGATAACCGAGTACGCGAAGTTCAATGCCAACGGCTTCAAGACATTGGACATCTTCTACGGTGCTGACGGCAAGGCCAAGCAGCAGTACAACTTCAACCTCGACAAGAGCTACACGAAGTACGACTTTGCTGCCGATGGCTCCCAGACCGCGACGCTGTACGGCACGACTGGCCAGGTTACCGAGTACGCGAAGTTCAACGCCAACGGCAACAAGACACTGGACATCTTCTATGGTGATGACGGCAAGGCTACGCAACAGTACAACTTCAACCTGGATAAGAGCTACACAAAGTACGACTTCAATGCCGACGGCTCGCAAACGGCGACGTTTTTCGGCGTCAACGGTCAAGTGAGCGAGTATGCGAAATTCAACGCAGCCGGTGTCAAGACGCAGGATATCTTCTTTGGCGCGGACGGGAAGGCAACGAAGCAGATTGATTTCAATCTCGACGGAAGCTATGCCTCTCACGTCTTTAATAGCGACGGCTCCCAGTTCGCGGCGTTGTTCGGCACCAACGGTCAGATGACCGAATATGCGACCTTTAATGCCGCCGGATTCAAGACGCAGGATATCTTTTATTCGAACGGAAAAGCGACACACCTTTACGATTTCGCCATTGACAAGAGTTTCGTCGCTCACATGTTCGACGGATCAGACGAAATGGTCGCGCTTTTTGGTGTCAACCATATCATCTATGACTATTACAAATACACGTCCGGCAAGCTCTTTGAGCGTGATATTTTCGATGGTCTCGGGCGTCAGATCGAAGCCGATCGATTTAGTACTTCAACGGGCAAGCTTACTGGGTTCTCGAAATTCTCATACAACAGCGATGGTACATACAACGCTAGCAGTTATGATTCGTCGGGGCACTTGACTGCGAGTTCCAAATACTCCGGTGACGGACACCTGATTCAAAACAATACCATCTATATTCCCGGCAGTAGCGGCTTCCCCGTTGCCAATGCGGGCTGGAGCTTTCAGATCTGATCGGATAAATGTATGCGCAGGTATGCTTCGTTCAGGACATACCTGCGCGTCTTCTGACTCGAATGTCGATCATGCAGGTATCGGAGATCGTTGATTCGAGTTGTTTTGCGTTTGCAAATAGAACCGGCTTTATTTCGCTCTACGATTGCCAGCCATCCACAGATACAGCAACGCACCACCCGCGAGCAGCAGCGGGCACAAGATATACCATCCCGTCGTCAGAAACAGCCCGGCGACGGCGACCAGCGAAATCCACGCGCAGCGGTACGCGATGCCGCCACGCGGCAGCAGTTTCAACGCCGCGGCCGCGCCGAGCCCGTACACCATCACGAAGCAACCGGACGTGACGAGCACGAGCGGTTTCGGCCCGACGTCCGAGATCGTCGTTGCCGCGAGCGCAACGGCCGCCAGCACAGCGATCACGCCGAGACTGCGGCGCGGCACGCCGCCGACCTGGCTGCCTTGCGCGAGCCACGCGGGCAGCGCGCCGTCGCGCCCGAGCGCCGCGCCGAGTTTGGCCGCACCCGCGAAATAGGCGTTCATCGTGCCGAGCGTGAGCAGCACCGCGGCCGCGGCCGCCAGCACCTGCGCGTGACCGCCGATGCCGCCCGCGATCAGTTCCGCGAGCGGCGCACCCGATGCGCCGGCCGACGGCCCGAGCACCGTCACGCTCGCGGCCGCGACCGACAGATACAGGAATCCGACGACCACGACCGCGATGGCGGCCGAGCGCGGCATGTCGTGCGCGGGCCGGCGGAATTCGGCGGCGAGGTGCGTGATGGCTTCCCAGCCCGCGAAGCTCCACACGAGCAGCGCCGCCGCCTGGCCGACCGCCAGCCAGCCGTGCGGAGCGAACGGATGCAGGTTCGCGGGGCGCGCATGCGGCGCGGACGCGAGCACCGCGGCCAGCAGCAGCGTGACGAGTAGCGCCGACAACACGAGCTGCATGCGACCCGACACCGTCACGCCGAACGCATTCGCGGCCGACACCGTAGCGATCAGTGCGGCGGCCGTGACGATGACCGTGGCATGCCCGCCGCCCGTGACGGCCGCGACATACGCGCCGCCGAACATCGCGGCGGCCGGCGCGCCGGCCGGCACCGCGAAATAGAAACACCAGCCGACGATCGCCGCGGCCTTCGGCCCGAATGCGCGTCGCGCGTAGGTCGATACGCCGCCTGCGTCCGGATAGCGCGCACCGAGTGCGGCGAAGGTGGCCGCGAGCGGCCCCGACAGCACGACGAGCGCGGCCCAGGCGAGCAGCGATGCCGGGCCCGCGACCTCGGCGGCGAGCGCGGGCAACGCAATGACGCCGGTGCCGAGCACCGCGCCGATATACAGCGCGGCGCCCTGGAAAATCGTCAGCGAGCCCGCGTGATGAACGGCGGGCGAATCGGCATGCGAAGGCATGAAAGGCAGTCTCCGGAAGGCTTGTTCTGGGCGCGGTCGTTCGCGCGATGAATCGTGGGATGCTACCCGAACGAGCGCGGCAGTGCGGCGCGGCGTTCAGTAGTCCGCGACGTGCCGCATGTCAGCCGATGTCAGTAGCGGCGTGCGAGACGCAGACGCGCGTCCTCGCGCGCGGCAGGCGGCAGCTCCGGCGCGTAGTGGAACGCGCCCGACACGAGCGACGCGACGGGCACGCCGTCGCGGAACAGCACGCGATTGCCGGCCAGCGCGGGCACCTTGTCGCCGGGCAGCAGCGTGCCGGCAAGGTTCAGCGGATCGGCGCCCGTCACGCACACATACTGGCCGTCGCCCGGTTGGCGACGCAGTTCGCGCAGGATCGGGATCGCCTCCGGCAGCGCGAACTGCTCGCCCGCGAGCCCGGCGACGAAGCGTCCGCCGCGAATCTCGCCGCGCGCTTCGAGCCGCTGCAGCACGCGCACGAGTTCGCGCCAGCTCGGCAGCCAGTCGGCTTCGCGTTCGAGCAGCCGCCAGAACACGACACCATAGCGGCGCAGCAGCGTCCAGACGATGTGTTCGAGCGCGTCGGGATCGGTCGCGGGCGCACCGCGCTTCGGTGCCGGGATTGGCGCGTCGTTCGGTGCCGAAACGCGTTGCACGAGCGCCCAGCGGCCCGCGTCGTCCATCCCGCCGATCAGTGCGCCGCCGCGCCGCGTGCGCGGCGCATACGTCGGGCTGCGCTTGACCGCCGGCTTCAGCAGCGCGCGCAATCCGGCGAAGCTGTCCGCATTCACGAGACCGGCCGACACGAGTTCGCCGAGTGCCTGTTCGAGTTCGACGGGCAGCATGTGCAGTTCGTCGAGCAGTGCATCGAAGAACATCGCGCCATGTGTGGCGAGCGCGTCTCGCACTTGCGTCGCGCGCGCGGACAGCGCCGGTTGCGCATCAGGGTCGCGCAGCGCCTGCCATGCGCCGAGGTGGCGGCGGGGCAGCAGCACGACCGGTGTCGTCTTCACGGGCGTGCCGGCCGCGCGGGCCGGTGCGCCGATGCGGGTCCACACGAGCTTGCCCGCGCGGCACAGCTCGTCGAGGCCGCCGGCCGTATAGTCGGTCAGCCGTGCGGGCAGGAGCGCGTCTTCCCATGCGCTCGCCGCGGCTTCATAGCCTTCGAGCTGCTCGACGACGGCCGCGAGCGCGTCGCGGCCGGTTCCTCGCGTATCGGGCGTCAGGCGCTGCCAGTGGAACAGGAAGCGCATGAAATCGGCGCGCTCGACGGGCTCGATCTCGCGGCGCAGTCGTTTCACCGTATAGCGATGAATGCGGGCGAGCAGGTGGCGTTCGCACCATTCGTCGGTCGTCGCGCCCGGCGTGAAGCGGCCGCGCATCACGTAGCCTTCGCGCTCCAGTGCGGCGAGCGCCGTCGCGATCGCCGCGGGCGGCAGGCCGAGTGGCTGTGCGATGGCGTCGAGCGTCAGCGGCCCGAATCCGGTGAGCCGCGCGCGAATCACGTCGACGAGCGCGGCGTCGGCGTCCCACGGCTGCGCGCACGCGGCCGGCACCTTCAGCGCGGGTGCAACTCGTGCGTCGGGATGCAGCGCGCGCATGCAGACCAGCCGTTCGACCGGCACCCACAGCGCGGCGCCATCCGGTGTGACGAGTTTCGTCGCGCGACGGCGTTCGGCCAATTCCGCGAGCCGCTCGGGCCAACCGTCGTGCGCCTGCGCTTCGCTGTCGGCGACGCATGCGAGCGTGAGCAGCGCGTCGTGCATTTCGTCGGCATCGCGCACGAGCGGCCACGCTTCGTCGCGCACCGCATCGATTGCATCGGCGTCGAGCGCGCCGAGATCGTCGGCCGACTCGGGGTCGCTCCAGCGGCGCGACTGCACGGCCTGCGTGCGGCGTTCTTCGAGCGGCGCATCGTCGAGGAACGCGTAGGGCTTCGCGTTCAGAATCTCGGCCGCGAGCGGCGACGGTGCGGGCAGGTCGCGCGCGATCAGTTCGATCGCGCCGCTTTCGATCCGGCGCAGCAGCGCGAGCCAGCCGTCGGTATCCATCGCGTCGTGCAGGCAATCGTCGAGCGTCTGGTCGACGAGCGGGTGGTGCGGAATCTCGCGCTCGCCGACGATATTCTCGAGGCACGCGACCTGTTCGGGAAACACGGTCGCGAGCAGGTCGTCGCTCTTCATCCGCTGCAGTTGCGGCGCGGTGCGCCGGCCGCCGGTGAAACGCGGCAGCGCGAGCGAGGTCGTCGCGTTCCAGCGCCAGCGCACGCCGAACATCGGCGCGTCGAGCAGCGCCTGGACCAGCACGTGTTCGGCGCTGGCCGAGCGCAGGTAGCGCCACACTTCGTCGAGCGCGAAGCTGTGCGCGAGCGACAGCGAAAGCACGATCGCGTCGTCGGTCGCGGCGGCCTGCAGCTCGAAGTCGAACGTGCGGCAAAAGCGCTTGCGCAGCGCGAGCCCCCAGGCGCGGTTGATGCGGCTGCCGAACGGCGAATGGATCACCAGCTGCGTGCCACCCGACTCGTCGAAGAAGCGCTCCATCACGAGCGTGTCCTGCGTCGGCAGCGCACCGAGCGCCGCGCGCGTGCGTGCGAGGTAGTCGACGATCTGGCGGGCCGCGTCGGGAGACAGGTGCAGATCGTCGGCGAGCCAGCGCAGCGCCGGCGCGAGGCGGCTGTCGGCCGGGACGATCGCGGTGCCGTTGGCATCGCTTCGCGAGTCGGTGACGGCTGGGGCTTCGGCGGCTCGTTTGGCCTTGCCGCGCGTGGCCGTCTTGCCGGCTGCATCGCCGCTCGCGCCGCGCTTGCGCCCACCGGCATCCGTGTTTCGATCGCCTTCGGCGAACAGCCCGTCGAGCCGCGCGCGCAGCCGGCCGACCGCGGCCGACAATTCGTCGCTGCGCCCGGGCGCCTCGCCGAGCCAGAACGGAATGCTCGGCGACTGGCCTTGTGCGTCCTCGACGCGCACGCGGCCCGTTTCCACTCGAATGATCCGGTACGACTGGTTGCCGAGCTGGAACACGTCGCCGGCCAGGCTCTCGACCGCGAAATCCTCGTTGACGGTGCCGACCTGGATGCCCTGCGGTTCGAGCAACACCGCGTAGTCGGCCATGTCGGGAATCGTGCCGCCCGAGGTCGTCGCGGTCATCATCGCGTTGCGGCGTCCGCGCACCGTGCCGCCGACCACGTCGCGATGCAGATACGCGCCGCGCACGCCGCGGCGGCTCGTGAAGCCTTCGGCGAGCATCTTCATGACCTCGTCGAAGCGTTCGCGCGACAGGCGCGCGTACGGCGCCGCGCGCGTGAAGCTCGCGTACAGCGCATCCTCGTGCCATTCCGCGCAGGCGACTTCGGCGACGATCTGCTGCGCGAGCACGTCGAGCGGCGCCTCGGGAATCCGCAATGCGTCCAGCTCGCCGCGTTGCACGCAGTCGAGCAGTGCCGCGCATTCGACCAGCTCGTCGCGCGACAACGGGAACAGGCGGCCCTTCGGCACGCCGCCGACATGGTGGCCGGAGCGGCCGACGCGCTGCAGGAACGGTGCGATCCCGCGCGGCGAACCGATCTGGCACACGAGATCGACGTCGCCGATGTCGATGCCGAGTTCGAGCGACGCGGTCGCGACGAGCAGCTTCAGTTCGCCGCGCTTGAGCCGCTGTTCCGCGTCGAAGCGATGTTCCTTCGCGAGACTGCCGTGGTGCGCGGCGATCGCGTCCTTGCCGAGGCGCTCGGCGAGATGGCGCGCCATGCGCTCCGCGGTGCGCCGCGTGTTCACGAACACGAGCGTCGTGCGATGCGCGGCCGCGAGCGCGGCGATGCGGTCGTACACCTGTTCCCACACGTCGGTTGCCATTACCGGTTCGAGCGGCACGTTCGGCAGTTCGAGCGCGAGGTCGCGTTCACGCGTATGACCGGTGTCGACGATCGTGCAGTCGCGCGGCGCATCGGCCGGGCCGCCGACCAGGAAGCGCGCGACCGCGTCGATCGGTTTTTGCGTGGCCGATAATCCGATGCGCGGCAACGCGCGGCCCGTCAACGCATCGAGGCGTTCGAGCGACAGCGCGAGATGGCTGCCGCGCTTGGACGACGCGAGCGCGTGGATCTCGTCGACGATCACCGAACGCACGCTCGACAGCATCTGCCGTCCCGACGTCGACGACAGCAGCACGTACAGCGACTCGGGCGTCGTCACGAGGATGTGCGGCGCGCGTTTGCGCAGCGCCGCGCGTTCGGCCTGCGGGGTGTCGCCGGTGCGCACGGCGGTGCGGATCGCGGGCACCGGCAGGCCGAGCTGCGCGAGCGATTCGGCGATACCGGCGAGCGGCGCGTCGAGGTTCACGTGGATGTCGTTCGACAGCGCCTTCAGCGGCGACACATAGACGACGAGCGTCGCGTCGGGCAGCGTGCCGTCGTGCGCGAGCGCATCGCGCACGAGATCGTCGAGCGCGCACAGGAACGCGGTGAGCGTCTTGCCGGAGCCGGTCGGCGCGGCCACGAGCGTCGACCTGCCGGCCTTGATGTGCGGCCACGCGAGCGCCTGCACGCCGGTCGGGGCGGCGAACGTGCGGCGGAACCATGCGGCGACGGCCGGGTGGAACACGTCGAGCGCGTGGGCGGGGCGGGTGGCGGTGACGTCCATCGGAGCGTTGAAATAGGGTGCGAGCGCACGGGCGGCCGCGCGCGAATCGTCAGTGTGCCAGACGTCGCCTATGCGCGCCGGGCAACGCGAGCGGGGAGAATGCGCGCGCCTCGAAGAGGCAGATGAGGCGCGGTGCCGGCGTTTCAATAGGCGTGCGTGCGCAACGCCACCCGTTCGGTCACGGGTGCCGGATCAGCGAGCGGGCGCTTGCGTTCGGCGTGCGCGGGGCCGGTGCGCGGCCCCGTCCGCGATTACACGCGATGCAGCCAGCCGAGCCAGTGTTCGAGGAACGGCGCGCGCGTCCACAGCGACTGCGCGAGCCACAGCGTGCCGCCCCATGCGGCGGCCACGATGATCAGGTCGCAGTGCCCGCTGTTCCACAGATTCAGCGAGTGACGCCGCCAGATCCACGGCACGCCGAGCGGATTCGGCCAGTCCGCGAGCAGGTGCATCAAGCCGCCGCATGCGAAGCCGAACAGCGGCGCGGCCCACAGCGGATGCGGATGATGCGTGAGCCCGTGCCAGCCGAGCGCGAGCAGCGCGATCCAGCCGATGCCCCAGTGCGTGACGGTGCGGTGCGTGATCCACAGGCGGCGCTTGCGGGTCCACCATGCGACTTCGAGCCAGTCGGGCGCGGTGCCGCCCGCGACGCCGGCCGCGAACGCGGCGAGCAGGCCAGTGTGCCAGGGGCCGGTCGCGCCGGTTTGCGCGACGAGGACGGCGGCGGCGACGCCGGCCGCGAAGCCGGACGCGTGATGCGCATTGTGTGATGCCATAGGGAGCGGGACGAAGAAACGTGAAGCGGCGTGCGAGCGAAAGCGATGACGCAGCGCGAAAGCGGGGGGCTATCTTCTCAGATCGGCCTGCACAGCGGGTGGTTCAGGCGCCGTTTTTTTGCATGTACGGCGTGACGGCGGAGTGGTTTGCAACTTTCGGATTGGTGCATTGCACGACGACCGGCGGCGCAGGCAATTTCGACCGATGCGTATGCCCCTTTCTACCGGGTGAGCGACCGGCCGCCCACAATTTGCACGCATTGATCGCGCGTCGCGTGTTCGACCCTTTTTGTCCCCCTATACTACGAAGCCGCAGGTGTCCGCCGGCGAGCCAGCGGATACGCGCGGATCGGGCGCCTTTCCCGCCTGAAAGAAGATCCACATGGGGGACATGCAATGACTACGCTGAATCGCTTCAAAACATCCGCCGTCGTGCTCGCGACGGTGGCCGGTGTCGGTTTCCTGCCGAACGCGCCTGCCTATGCGAAGGGTCCGCAGCCGGCGGTCCTGACGAGTTCGGCGGTCGCGGTGGCCGACAAGTACAGCGCGGATGCCGCGGAGCGGATCTTCAAGGAAGGCGGCAACGCGATCGACGCGGCTGTCGCGATCGCGTTCACGCTTGCCGTCACGTATCCGGAGGCCGGCAACATCGGCGGCGGCGGCTTCATGACGATCTACAAGGACGGCAAGCCGTACTTCATCGACTACCGCGAGCGCGCGCCGCTCGCCGCGACGAAGGACATGTACCTCGACAAGGAGGGCAACGTCGTCAAGGGCATGAGCCTGTACGGCCCGCGCGCGGCTGGCGTGCCGGGCACGGTCGCGGGCATGTGGGAAGCGCAGAAGCGCTTCGGCAAGCTGAAATGGAAGCAGGTGCTCGCGCCGGCGATCCACTACGCGCGCGACGGCTTCATGGTCGACGAGCAGCTGGCGCAGCGCGGCGTCGACGCGTCGAAGGAGTTCGGCGGCAAGACCAACTTCGACAAGTACTTCTCCGGGTTGAAGGCGGGCACGAACTTCAAGCAGCCCGATCTCGCCGACGTGCTCACGCGGATCGCGAACGGCGGCGCGGAAGGTTTCTACAAGGGCAAGACGGCCGAGCTGATCGCGGCTTCGATGAAGACCGGCGACGGCAACGGGCTGATCACGACCGAGGATCTCGCTCAATACCGCGCGGTGTGGCGCCAGCCGGTGCAGGCGAAGTGGAACGGCTATGACGTGATCACCGCGCCGCCTCCGAGTTCGGGCGGCATCGGCCTCGTGCAGTTGCTGAAGATGAAGGCCGATCTCAAGAAGGACTTCGACGGCGTAACGCTCAATTCGCCTCAGTACATCCACCTGGTCGCGGAAATCGAGAAACGCGTGTTCGCCGACCGCGCGCAATACCTCGGCGATCCCGATTTCTACAAGGTGCCGATCGCGCAGCTCACCGCCGACTCGTACATCGCGAAGCGTGCGGCCGAGGTCAATCCGAAGGAGCCGTCGGACACGAAGAGCGTGCAGCCGGGACTCGGCACGTCGATGCCGGAGAAGGCCGAAACGACGCACTTCTCGGTCGTCGACAAGTGGGGCAACGCGGTATCGAACACGTACACGATCAACGGCTATTTCGGTTCGGGCGTGATCGCCGACGGCACCGGCATCGTGCTGAACGACGAGATGGACGACTTCTCCGCGAAGCCGGGCGTCGCGAACATGTTCGGCGTGGTCGGCAGCGATGCGAACGCGATCGAGCCGAAGAAGCGTCCGTTGTCGTCGATGTCGCCGACGATCATGACGAAGGACGGCAAGGTATCGCTCGTGATCGGCACGCCGGGCGGCTCGCGGATCTTCACGTCGATCTTCCAGGTGATCAACAACATCTACGACTTCAAGATGCCGTTGAAGGAGGCGGTCGGCGCGATGCGTTTCCACCACCAGCTGCTGCCGCCGAACACGATCTTCTGGGAGCCGTACCATCCGATCGAAGGCGAGCTCGCGAAGCAGATCGAGGCGCGCGGCTACACGCTGAAGGGGCAAGACTTCAGCGGCGACATCCAGGTGATCAAGATCGACGGCAAGACGCCGGAGGCGATGGCCGATCCGCGCGGGCGCGGCGTCACGCGGATCATTCACTGACGGGGCAGGCCGTGGGCGCGACCGTCGTGACGGTCGGGCCCGCGGCAATCGATGCCGGGCCGGTGCCCGGCATTTTTCATGGTGCGGCGGCTTCGCGGGCGCTCGACGCCAGCCGGTCGCCCTAGCGGTCGCCCCTAGCCGGTCGCCCCCTTTTTCATCAATTTGACGCGCGACGCTGAGATAATGGTGGAGTATGGCTGCGTCAATTGAAGGAAGGAGGCCCCATGGACGATAACGATACCCGCACCGAGACCGACGACCTCACCGATATGACATCGGGCGAGTCGCGCCGGCACCATTTCGAGGAAGACCTCGTCGATGCGTACGACGAAGAACTCGAAATGGAGCTTGACGACCGCCGTTTCGATAACCGCGAGGATCTGCTGTTCTCGCCGGAGCGCCGCGAAGCGCGCAAGCAGTATTTCCGCGAGCTGTTCCGGCTGCAGGGCGAGCTCGTGAAGCTGCAGGACTGGGTCGTGAGCACGGGGCACCGTCTCGTCGTGATTTTCGAGGGGCGCGACGCGGCAGGCAAGGGCGGCGCGATCAAGCGCATCACGCAGCGCCTGAACCCGCGCGTGTGCCGCGTGGCGGCGCTGCCCGCGCCGAACAACCGCGAGCGCACGCAATGGTATTTCCAGCGCTATGTCGCGCATCTGCCGGCCGGCGGCGAAATCGTGCTGTTCGATCGCAGCTGGTACAACCGCGCGGGCGTCGAGCGCGTGATGAATTTCTGTACCGACGACGAGTACGAGGAATTTTTCCGTTCCGTACCCGAGTTCGAGAAGATGCTGGTGCGTAGCGGGATCCAGATCGTCAAGTACTGGTTCTCGATCACCGATCACGAGCAGGAAGTGCGCTTCCAGAGCCGAATCGCGGATCCGCTGAAGCAGTGGAAGCTGAGCCCGATGGATCTGGAGAGCCGCCGCCGCTGGGAAGCCTATACGGCCGCCAAGGAAGAAATGCTGCAGCGCACGCATATCCCCGAAGCGCCGTGGTGGGTCGTGCAGGCGGTCGACAAGAAGCGCGCGCGCCTGAACTGCATCAGCCATCTGCTGACCCAGGTGCCGTATCACGAGGTGCCGCGCCCGACGATCGATCTGCCGCAGCGCGAGCATCACGAGGACTACATTCGGCGTCCGGTGCCGGACAGCATGATCGTCCCGGACGTTTATTGAGCGGTTCAGGTCGGCTGGATCGACCGCCGGGTCGCGCCGTGCAACGCGGCGCGCGTTATTCCCGGATCAGGAACGCGGCACGGTCGCGGCCGGCGATCCAGGCGGGCGCGCGACCGCGTCCGCTCCACGTGGCGCCCGTCGCCGGATCGCGATATTTCGCGCCGATCGTGAACAGCTTCGCGCGATCGCTGTAGCCCTGCCCGAAGATTTCCCGCGCGGTCAGCGCGTAGTCCTTCACGAGCTGGCGCGCCTGCGTCAGTGCCGCATCGCGTTCGCGGCGACGTGCCGTCTGAATGCGTCGATCGAGTTCCGCGAGCTGGGCTTGCAGTTCTTGCAGTTGCATGCGTCCGATATCCCCTGTCTGAATTCTGATTGTCGGCGACGCGCGAGGTGCGGCGTGCCCCATGCCCGGCCAGCCATTTGCGAAGCGCCGTACCGGGAATGCAGGGAGATTAAATTTCGGTGCGCGGTTTTTCTATGGGACTTATCTGAATTTTCGCGGGGATCGTGGTGATTCCGGGAACCGAGGCCGCGCGGCCGGCAACGCGTCACAGGTCAGGGAAGCCCGAGCGCCCCTGCGTCAGGTCGAACAGCTCGGTTTTTGCCGCCGCTTCGGCCTTTTCCGGCAGCTTGATCACGAGCTTCACCGTCATCCCGTACGCACTGTCCGCCAGTTCGTAACCCGCCTGCTCGATCCAGCGGCGCACGCGCGCTTCGTCCGGATAGCCGATCTCGATCGCGAACCGCGTGTGGCGAATGCGTTCGACGCGCTCGGCGTCGAGCAGCGCGGAGGCGATCGCATCCGTATAGGCGCGCACCAGGCCGCCCGCGCCGAGCTTTACACCGCCGTAATAACGGACGACCGCGCCGAGCACGCCGTCGAGATCGTGATGACGCAGCACTTCGAGGATGGGCCGGCCGGCGGTGCCCGAGGGCTCGCCGTCGTCCGACATGCCGGACTGGCCGCCCGCGAGCAGCGCCCAGCAGACGTGGGTGGCCGCCGGGTGCTCGTCACGCAGGCGCTGCAGCGCCTGCATCGCGGCGTCGCGGTCGTCGACGGGGATCGCGTGTGCGATGAAGCGGCTCTTGCGGATTTCGAGCTCGCGGGTGTATTCGGTGGCGAGCGAATAACTCATTGAACGGGAGGGAAAAGGAGATTCGGAATCGAGCACATTATGAGCCATTTGGGTGCACGATCGGTACAAAGTACGTCGGACGGCGGATTGTCGGGATAACCGACGATGCATGACTTTCCGGGAAGTTGATAAATGGTTAAATATCGAAGAAGTCCCACGCCGTAACGTTGATCTTTTGTAACAGTCCTGTTACAGTTCCGCCGCACCGAGATGCCGGTCACTCGGCATGGAAAGCGGAGCGCAACGGCCGGATACGCGGCGGCGCTATATAAAAACACTCAAGAGAAGTCACCTCAACGAGAACAACAATGGCCGATTTGCATTGGACCATGCCAATCGCCAGATGGACGTCGATTTCGACCGCGGGGGTGCCGGGCGTCGAAGCCCTCGATCCGATGGTGCGTCGCCGCTTGAGCCGGCTGTCGCGTCTCGCGCTTCAGGCTGCCTATGATTGCGCCGGAGCGGAAAATCCGTTACGAATGGTATTCGCGTCGCGTCATGGCGAATTGACGCGTACCACCGGCATTCTCTCCGACATCGGCGCCGCGGAACCCGTCTCCCCGACGGCCTTCAGTCTCTCCGTTCTCAATGCGGTCACGGGCATATTCGGGATCGCAAGGCGCGACCGATCGGCCGCGACCGCGATCGCGGCCGGCCATGAAACCCTCGGCTACGCGCTGCTCGAAGCATTTTCCCAATACGACACGTCGCCGGCATCGCCGGTGTTGCTCGTCTATGCGCACGAACCGGCCGACCCTGTATACGGCGATGTCGATGACGACCCGGAGAGCGTCGGGCTTGCCGTGCTGCTTGGCGCCGATGAGCCGGTCGGCTATCTGACCTGCGAAATGGAGGTTGACGGCGCGAGCGACACACGCGTTGCCGACGACGCGGCGAGTACGCAAAGCGCAGCAGTGCTGCGCTGCCTGTCGGCGCGCACGACGGTGTCGTGGCGTGGTCAACACGCATTCTGGCGATGGAGCTGGCATGATCGCGCGGCTTGACTACGGCTGGCGTCTGTTCGCGACCGGCATGAGCCTGGCGTTTTTTGCGTGTTGCGGATCGGTGTTCTCGGTGCTGGCGATCGTCGTCGGCGCGCTATGGCCGCATCGGCGCTCGCGCCAGCGTTGCGTGACGCTCGTCATCCATTATTTCTTCCGCGTGCTGGTCGCGCTGCTGCAGCGCATTGGCGTGATGAAGCTCGAGCTGAGCGGCGTCGAGCGTCTTGCAAAGAACGGCCCCGCCATCGTTGTCGCCAATCATCCAACCTGGCTCGACGTCATGGTGCTGCTGTCGCTGACGCCGAAGGCCTGCTGCGTCGTCAAGCGCGGCCACTGGGGCAACCCGTGTTTCTGGGGCATCGTCCGCGCAGCCGAGTACGTGAGCAATGCCGATGCCGTCGGTCTCGTTGAGGCCGGCGCACGGCAACTGGCGGCGGGCTACACGATGATCGTCTTCCCGGAAGGGACGCGCAGCCCGGGTGGCAATCGTCTGCATGCGTTCTCACGCGGCTTCGCGCATATGGCGCTGCAGTCGCGCAGCCGGATCCAGCCGGTGCTGATCGATTGCGATCCGCCGGTATTCACCAAGACCCTGCAGTGGTATCACGTGCCGTCTCGTGCGTTTCGCATGCGCATAGACGTGCTTGAGCCGATGGATCTGAACCGGCTGGCGTCGGATGTGACGTCGCCATCGATTGCCGCTCGCAGTATTGCCCGAGAGGTGGAAGTGCATATTACTCAAAGCCTGTTTCAGTATGGATACTTTAAAACTGCAAATTAAGCAGCTTCTGATCGAGATGCTCGATCTCAGCGACATGACGGTGGACGATATCGATGACGATGCGCCGCTGTTCTCGACCGACGGAATCGGCCTCGATTCCGTCGATGCGCTCGAAGTCGGCATCATGCTGCGCAAGAAGTTTCAATTGACGATCGCCGCGAACGACGAGCGCACGAAAGCGCATTTTCGGTCGATCAACACACTGGCGGCGTTCATTGCCGAACAGCAGTCGCATCAGGCATCGCAAGAAGCCGTGCTGGAAAAGGGGAGTCACTCGTGACCGATGCAGAAATCCTGGAGCGCATCCGCGCCATTTTTCACGAGAATTTCGCGATCGAGCCGGAGCGCGTGACACCTGAAACGCACCTGTTCGAAGAGCTCGACCTGGACAGCATCGACGCGGTCGATCTGGCCATCAAGCTTCAGGAGATGACGGGCAAGCGCATCAAGCCGGAAGAATTCAAGTCGGTGCGCACCGTCGGCGATGTCATCGTCGCGGTTCACGCATTGCTCGCGCGCGCATGACGATGGCGATGACGGGCATGCGGGCGACTACCGGCACCGGCTTGCCACGTTGGGCAGGCGTGGCGGCCAGGGCGGTGCTGTTTGTCGCCTATCCGCTCGTCATCCTGTTTGCCTGGCAAAGCATGTCACCGCGCTACGTCGGTTGCCTGCTCGTCGCATTGCTGTGGCTTCAGCGCACGGTCGGCAAGGGCACACTCGCGAAGGCGCTGCGACGGCTCACGACGCTCGACTGGTGCGTGGCGGGTGCATTGACCGCGCTGTCCGTCGCGATTGCCGTGACGGACAGCGAACGTCTTCTTCATCTCTATCCTGCATGTGTGAGTGCCGGCTTGCTGGTCGCGTTCGGCGCGACGCTGCGGCGCGGTCCGACAATGATCGAAAAATTCGCACGATCGACCTATCCCGAGCCGAGTCCGGAAATCGTTCGTTACACGCGGCGCGTCACACAGGTGTGGTGCGTATTCTTCATCGTGAACGGCGGCTTTTCGGTCTACACCGCGTTGTACTGGAGCCGTGCATCATGGGCCCTTTACAACGGCTTCGTCGCGTACGTGCTGATCGGTGCATTGCTTGCGGGCGAGTGGCTGTGGCGCAGCGTTGTCATTGCCGCCAGACGAAAGCGCACGGGTGTCGCATGATCGCGCTGCACGAGATGCTGTGTGCCGCGGCGGATAGCGAAACGACAGTCTGCCGCGACGGCGCCGAGGTGCTGACGCTGGGCGATTGGCGCGCGCGCGTGGACGCCATCGCCCGGACGCTCGACGCGAGCGGCGCGCGACGGGTCGCGATCTGCACGGACGATCCGTACGACTTCGCGTGCGCATTCTTCGCGGTCGCGGCGGTGCAGGGCGAAATCGTGATTCCGGCCAGCAACGCGCCCGGCTATCTCGGCGATCTGGCCCATGCATACGACCTGGTGCTGGATGCGCCGACATTGGCCGCGTGCGGGCACGACACGGAGCGCGTATCTGCCATCTCCGTTCGCTCGATCGACGCGACTGCCGCGGTGACGCTTTATACGTCCGGCAGCAGCGGCGTCGCGAAGCCGGTGCGGAAGTCGCTCGCGCAGCTCGATGCCGAAGTGCGCACGCTGCAGCGCGAATGGGCCGACCGGGTCGGCGCGGCGGTGACGCTGTCGAGCGTGCCGCATCACCACATCTACGGGCTGCTGTTCAGGATCCTGTGGCCGTTGGCGGCGGGCCGCGCGTTCGACCGGACACCGGTGCTCGAGCCGTTGCAACTGCAGCAGCGGCTTGCCGAATACGGCGGCGGTGTCGTGGTCTCGACGCCGTCGCAACTGATGCGCTGGCCGGCGTTGTCCGGTTTTCCGATGCAAGCCCCCGCGCCGTGCGCGTTCTTCTCGTCGGGCGGCCCGCTGCCGGCCGATGCGGCAGCAGCCTATTCGAACACCTTCGGCGCGGCGCCGCTCGAGATCTTCGGCAGCACCGAAACCGGCGGCATCGCATGGCGGCGTCAGGACGTCTCGCACGCGTGGCAGCCGTTGAAGGGCGTTGACGTGCGCTGCGACGACGACGGCGTACTGTGCGTTCGCTCCGCGCATCTCGGTCACGATCGCTGGCACCGCACCGACGACACCGCGCGATTCGACGCGCAGGGGCGCTTCGCGCTCGCGGGACGGCGCGATCGCGTGATCAAGCTCGACGGCAAGCGCGTTTCGTTGCCGGAGCTCGAGACGCGGATACTCGCGCATGAGTATGTCGAGCAGGCGGCCGCGGTGGTCGTCGACGGCGCGACGCGGCCACACGTTGGCGTCGTCGCGGTGTTGAGCGCGGCGGGGCGAGACGCGCTGGCGGAGCACGGGCGGATTGCCGTTGCCACGACGTTGCGGCATGCGCTCGGTGCCTATTTCGATGCGGCCGCATTGCCGCGCTACTGGCGGTTCCGCCACGCGATGCCGTTCGATGTACGCGGGAAGCTGCCGGCCGCCGCGCTGGCGGCGGCCTTTACGGCCACGCCGGAGGGGTTCGAGCTGCTCGCGTCGTGGCGCAGCGACGACGCGTTGCATTACGAGCTGCGCGTGCCGCCCACGCTCGCGCATTTCGACGGGCATTTTCCAGGGTTGCCCATCTTGCCCGGGGTCGTGCAGATCGACTGGGCCGCGCGCCTTGCCGGCCGCGAGATGCCGGCCACGCGGGAAATCCGTTCGATCGAACACCTGAAGTTCAAGGCACCCGTGCCGCCCGGCGCTGTGCTGGCGCTGCGCATCGCGCATGATCCGGTACGCGGCTGCACGCGCTTCGCGTTTCGGTGCGGTGGCCGGGAATGCACGTCGGGCGTACTGGTATACGACGCGGCGGCGGCATGAGCGGCACCTGCATCGTCATTCCGATCTACAACCATCGCGATGCGATCGGCGGCACGCTGGCGCGCCTGGTCGCGCACGGCCTGCCGATTCTGGTGGTCGACGATGGCAGCGACGAGCCGACCCAGCGGGTGCTGGCCGCGCTGGCCGCGCAGTATGCCGGTTCCGTGACGCTGCTGCGGTTGCCCGTCAACGGTGGAAAAGGTGCGGCGGTCATGGCCGGCGTGCGTGCCGCGCGCACCCAGGGATACCGGCACGCGATCCAGATCGATGCCGACGGCCAGCACGATGCCGACGACGTGCCGAAGTTCGTTGCGGCCGCCCAGGCCGAGCCGGACGCCGTGATTCTCGGTCGGCCACGTTTCGACGACAGCGTGCCGAAGGCGCGCCTGTACGGCCGCTATCTCACGCACGCGTGGGTGTGGATCGAAACGCTGTCGCTGGACATTCCCGATGCGATGTGCGGGTTTCGTCTTTATCCGGTCGATGCCGTCTGCGAACTGATCGACGCGGTGTCGATGCCGACGCGGATGGCTTTCGACAGCGAAATCCTGGTCCGGCTGCACTGGCGAGGCCTGACGTTCAGGACGATCGAGACGCGCGTCGTCTACCCGGCCGACGGCGTGTCGCATTTCGACGTCTGGCGCGACAACGTGCGCATTAGCGCAAGCCACACGCGGCTCGTCGCCGGGATGCTCGTGCGCGCGCCGATGCTGCTGACGCGCCGGCTCATCCGGTGGCGCGGCGCGCCGGCGACGGAGCGCACGCGCGGATGGTGGCGCATGCCGGAACGCGGCAGCTGGATCGGCATGGCGTTGCTGGCCCTGAGTTGCCGCTGGTTCGGCAAGGATTTCACGTCGCTCTGGCTGCATCCGATCGTCGGCTATTTCGTGCTGACGAATCGCACGGCGCGCACCGCTTCGCATGCGTACATCGCGCGCCTGCGCGACGCGCAAGCGGCGGCCGTGCCGAAGCCGGGATGGCGCAGTGCGTATCGGCACATGCTTGCCTTTGCGCAGGCGGGATTCGACAAGTTCGTCGCATGGTCCGGCCGTCTCGACGAACTCGACGTGCGCTTCGACGATTCGTCTGCGTTCGATGCGCTTGCCGCAAGCGGGCGCGGTGCGCTCGTGATCGGCGCGCATCTGGGCAATCTCGAGATGACACGGGCGCTTGCGCTGCGCGATGCGCACACGAAGGTGACGGCGATCGTCTATACCGAACACGCGAAGCGCTTTACCGGTGTGCTGGCTGGCGCGAACCAGGCATTCGGCAAGCAACTCGTCGAGGTATCGGACTTCGGGCCGGATACGGCGATGATGATGCAGTCGCGGATCGATGCGGGCGAACTGCTCGTGATCGTCGGCGACCGCGTGCCGCCGCATGATTCGGGGAAAACGGTCGACGCCCGTTTTCTCGACGCGCAGGCCCCGTTCGCGCAGGGCCCGTACATTCTCGCCCATGCGCTCGGCTGTCCGGTCTACCTGTTCTTCTGCCTGAAGGAGCAGCGCGGCTACCGGCTCTATTTCGAACCGTTCGCAGACCGGATCGAGCTGCCGCGCCGCGAGCGCGCGAGTCACGTCGCGCAATGGGCGCAGCGCTATGCCGCGCGGCTCGAACACTATTGCCGCAAGGCTCCCTATCAATGGTTCAACTTCTTCGATTTCTGGGCGCGGCCCGATGGAGGTCCGCGTGGCCGAGCATGACATGAAGAACGTCTCGGCAACCGCCGCGGCGGACGCGAGCCGGCCGGCCGTCGTGATCGGCGACCGGCATCTGACGATCGAAGACGTCATCGCGATCGCCCGCGATGGTGCGCCGGTCGCGCTGAATGCGGCGCCCGCGTGGCGCTCGCGGATCGAGCGCGGCGCAACCTGGTTGCGCGACTATCTCGCGAACGGCGGCACCCTGTACGGTGTCACGACCGGATATGGCGACGCATGCGTGGTCGAGGTACCGCCGTCGCTCGTCGAAGCGTTGCCGCTGCAGCTGACCCGTTATCACGGATGCGGGATGGGCGACTGGTTCGACGCGACGCAGACGTTGTCCGTCATCGTCGCACGGCTCAATTCGCTCGCGTTCGGTTACTCGGGCGTGCGGTTCACATTGCTGGAGCGGCTGGCCGATCTGGTGAATCACCGCATCCTGCCGCGCATTCCGTCGGAAGGCTCGGTCGGCGCAAGCGGCGACCTGACACCGCTGTCCTACGTCGCCGCGGCGCTGGTCGGCGAGCGCACCGTATCGTTCGCCGGCGACGAGCGGGACGCGCGGGACGTATGGCGCGCGATCGATCGCGCGCCGCTCACGCTTGCGCCGAAGGAAGGGCTCGCGCTGATGAACGGCACGGCGGTCATGACGGGGCTGGCCTGCCTCGCGTTCGCGCGAGCCGAGCACCTGACGTCGATAGCTGCCCGCCTGACGGCATTGACGACGGTCGCGCTCGACGGACGGGCGGGGCACTTCGATGCGCGGCTGTTCGACGCGAAGCCGCATGCGGGGCAGGCCGAGGCGGCCGCATGGATACGCGCCGACCTGGCCGGGCGCGACGAATTGCCGGGGCGGCGCCTGCAGGATCGCTACTCGGTCCGGTGCGCGCCGCACGTGATCGGCGTGGTGCGCGACGCGTTGTCGTGGATGCGTCGCGATATCGAGAACGAACTGAACAGTGCGAACGACAATCCGCTGATCGATCCGGACGAAGGGTGCGTCCTGCACGGCGGCAATTTCTACGGCGGCCATATCGCGTTCGCGATGGATGCACTGAAGACCGCGGTGGCCAACCTCGCGGACCTGATGGATCGCCAGCTCGCGCTGCTGGTCGACGACAAGTTCAGCAACGGACTGCCGCGCAACCTGACGGGGGCGACCGGGGAGCGCGCTGCGATCAACCACGGGTTCAAGGCGGTGCAGATCTCGTCTTCCGCATGGACGGCGGAGGCGCTGAAGCACACGATGCCGGCGAGCGTGTTCTCGCGCTCGACGGAGTCGCACAACCAGGACAAGGTCAGCATGGGAACGATCGCCGCGCGCGATTGCCTGCGCGTGCTGGCGCTGACGGAGCAGGTCGCTGCGGCGCACGTGCTTGCGACCGTGCAGGCCGTCCGTCTGCGGCTGCGCAACGACCCGCGCACGCAGCTTTCGCCCGCGCTGCGCGCGTTCATCGACGATGTGGATCGCCAATCGCCGCTGGTGGTCGAGGACCGGCCGCTCGAAGCGGAGCTGCGCGCGCTGACCGCGCGCCTGGCCGCCTGCGAGCCGATTGGCGGATCGTCCGGCGGATGCCGGCGCGGGGAGGCGGCATGAACGAGAACCGTCCGCCGCTCACCGCGACCGCACGCGTCGAGGTGCTGTTCCACGATGTCGACGCAATGAATGTCTGCTGGCACGGGCATTACCTGAAGTACTTCGAAAGCAGCCGCGCCGCACTGCTGCGGATGATCGACTACGACTATCCGGCGATGCTGGCGTCGGGCTACGTGTGGCCCGTGGTGGAGGCGCATCTGAAATACGTTCGCCCCGCCCATTACAGCCAGCAGCTCGACGTGCGCGCGACGCTCCTCGAATTCGAGAACCGGCTGAAGATCGGTTACGACATCCTCGACGCGGCCTCGGGCGAGCGTTTGACGAAGGGCTATACGGTGCAACTGGCGATCGATGCGACGACGCGCGAACTGCAGTTCGTGTCGCCGCCGGCCTTGATCGAAAGGGTGCATGCGCAATGGGCCTGACGCTGCGCTACCGACGGTTTGCGGCGCCGATACTCGGCGCATGCATGATGCTCGCCGGCGGCGAGCTGGCGGGCGCTCCGGCGCCGAGCGCGGCCGCAGCGGTGGCCCGGCCGGCGAACGCCGCGCTCGTTGCCGATGTCGCGACGCGGCTGGCACGAGTCGGCGCGATTCGCGCGGATTTTCGGCAGACACAGACGCTGTCGGCGATGAAGCAGCCGCTCGTCAGCACAGGATCGATGTTGTTCGATCGCAGGTCGGGCGTCGTCTGGCGCATCGAGACACCCTACAAGGCCACCTATGTGATTACGGACGGCGGCATGCGTGAGGTCGGGGCGGATGGACGCCTCGTCGCGCCGGGCGGCGGTGGCCGCGGCGTCGCGCAAGTGTCGCGCATGATGCGCGACATGCTCGGCGGTGACCTGTCGGCACTGTATGCGCAATTCGACGTCGAAGCGAGCGGCACACCGGAACGGTGGCGGATGGTGTTGCGGCCGAACCAGCCGCAGCTCGCACAGGCGATCCGCGTGCTCGAAATGAGCGGCGGTGCCTATCTCGGCAAGCTCGACATGACGTTTGCGAACGGCAATGTGACCGTGCTCGAGTTCGTGCGGCCGACGCCGGTCGACGCGCCCGCGCCAGTCGAGCGCGGTTGGCTGGAGACACGATGATGAATACGGCGCGGGACGCGATCGACGCATCGGGCGAGCGCGGCCGGCGGTGCGTGCTGTGCGCCGCATGGCTGATCGTCGCGCTGGTTGCGATCGCGTTCATCCTGTGGCGCTTCAGCGGCCCCGCACCGTTGCAGACGAACCTGCTTGCGTTGCTGCCGGCCACCGAAGCGAATCCGGTTGCCGAACGAGCCGTCGACGTGCTCGGCGATGTGCTCGGCAATCGCACCGTCTATCTGGTGACCGATCGGGACGCCGACCGCGCCAAGGCCGCCGCGAAGCAGTTTGGCGCGCGGCTCGATGCGAGCGGGGCATTTCGTTCGGTGACGGTCGAAGTGCCGCCGTTCGACCTGTCGCAGATCGCGGCAACCTATATGCCGGCCCGTTTCGGTCTGCTGACGGACGCGGATCGCCGGTCGCTCGAACAAGGCGACGCCGCGCTCGGCGAACGGCTCGTCCGGCGGCTCTACGCGCCGCCCGTCGACGGTCTGCAGACTGCCGTGGCGGACGATCCGTTTGGCTGGCTGCAACACTGGCTCGGCGAGCTGCCGCTCGCGGCATCGAACCTGTCGCTCGAAGACGGCATGCTGGTGTCGCATCGCGCCGGCGCAACGGGCGTGCTCGTGATGACGTCGCTGGCGGGGTCGGCCTATGAATCCAGTGTCCAACATGCGGTACGTGTCGCGACTGCCGATGCGGAACGTGCACTTGCGGCCGACTTCCGCGGCGTTCGCGTCGAACGGGCCGGCGCCGTGTTCTATGCCGAAGCGGCGCGCGCCAGTGCCGAGCGCGACGTGCACGTGATCGGCGCGGTGTCGCTGGCCGGCATCGCGCTGCTGCTGATGAGCGTATTCCGGTCGCCGCGTCTGCTGGTGCTCGCGTTTGCGTCGACGGCATTCGGCATCGTGTGTGCGCTGGCCGCGACGCTGTTGATATTCGGCAAGCTGCACCTGCTGACGCTGGTGTTCGGCGTGAGCCTGATCGGCGAGGCCGTCGACTATTCGATCCAGTATTTCGTCGCCTACCTTTCAGCGGGGCGGCAATGGGATGCGCGGCGCGGCGCGGCGGCGGTCAGGCCGGCACTCGCGGTGGCGCTGGCGACCAGCCTGCTGGGTTACGCGATCCTGATGTGGGTGCCGTTCCCGGCACTCAAGCAGATCGCATGCTTTGCGATCGTCGGGATCCTCAGCGCGTTCGCGGCGGTTACCGGATTTTTGCCGCTCATGCTGACCCAGGGGCCCCGGAGCGCGCCGTCCCGCGTGTTCTCGTGTGCGGCTCGCCTGCTGAACGGCTGGCAGTCGCTGCTCGCAGGGCGGCGCGCCGTGGCCGCCGCCGTACTGGTGGCGCTGGTTGCGATTCCGGGGTGGGTCGTCCTGAAGAGCGACGACGACATTCATCTGCTGATCCAGCGCGATGTGGGCCTCGCTCGACAGGAAAGCAATATCCGCGCGGCGGTCGGGCTGGCAAACACCGCACAGTTCTTCGTCGTCCATGGCGCGTCGCCGGAAGAGGTGCTCGAGCGTTCCGAGGCGCTGCTCGCGGCGCTCGATCAGCAGCGGGTCGGCCGCGTCCAGTCGATCGCGACGTTCGTGCCGTCGGCGAAGCAGCAGGCACACAATCGCGCCGTGCTGGGCACGCACGTGTTTGCCGACGCCGCCGCACTGCGTGCGACCCTGGCGCACGCGGGCTTCCGCGACGAGGTTGCCGACGCGTGGATTCGCGCGTATTCCGTCGATGCCCCGGCGACGCTGTCCGTCGATACGTGGCTGGCGGCACGCTGGTCGGCCCCGTTCCGGCATCTGTGGCTCGGGCGAGTCGACGGCGGCACCGGTCCCGTCGATGCGGCACTGGCGATTCCGGAACGGGTCGACGCGGCGAACGGGGCGACTTTCGCTGCGCTTGCGCGCTCACTGCCGGGCGTGTCGTGGGTCGACAAGGCCGCGAGCGTGTCGAGCCTGTTCGGCGCCTATCGGGTCGACAGCGGCCTGTGGCTGGCCGGGGCGCTGGTCGTGGTCGCCGCGCTGCTGATGTGGCGATACGGCGTGCGCGGCGGTATTGCGACGACGTTGCCGGTCGTGTTCGCCATCGCGTTGACGCTCGCGGCGTTCGGCTATGCGGGGGTGCCGCTCACGCTTTTCAATTGGCTTGCGCTGATGCTGGTGCTCGGCGTGGGCGCCAACTACGCGGTGTTCCTCCGGGAAGGCTGCATGCGGGACGCGGCCGGTCTCGGCGCCGTATGGACCGGCGTGCTGCTGTCGGCGGCCACGACGTTGCTGTCGTTCGGGATGCTCGGCGCGAGCGCGATGCCCGCGTTGCGCAGCTTTGGCACGACTCTCGCGATGGGGATCGTTTTTTCGGTGCTGTTCGCGCCGCTTGCCACGCCGTCCGCGAAGGAGGGGCGCGCATGAATTCCAGACTGACGCCGGTCTACCTGTCCGCGCCCGGCATGATCAACGCGCTCGGCGCAACCACCGACGAAATCGTCGACGCATTGCACGCCGGCGTCGCGCCGGGCATGGCGGCGCGTACCGATGGCGTTGCCGGCGGCTGGATCGGGAGCGTGCGTGCCGCGCTGGACGTCGAGCCGCCAACCTCGCTCGTGCATTTCGATTGCAGGAACAATCGGCTGTTGCTTGCCGCACTGGCGCAGATCGGATCCTTCGTCGACGCGGCGATCGCACGTTACGGTCCGCGCCGGATCGGTGTCGTGATCGGCACGAGTACGTCCGGCATCCAGGCGGCGGAGCAGGCGCTTGCGCAGCGTGCCGCGACGGGAACGATGCCTGCCGGATTCGATTATCGACAGATGGAAATCGGCACGGCGGCGCCGTTCGTGCGCGCGGTGCTGGGTGTGGCCGGGCCAGCCTATACGCTGTCGACCGCATGCACATCGAGTGCCAAGGCATTCGCGGCCGCGCGCCGCCTGCTGCGGCTGAAGCTGTGCGACGCGGTCGTCGTCGGCGGCGCGGATTCGCTGTGCGAGCTGACGCTGCAGGGTTTCGCGTCGCTCGAATCGGTCAGCCCGGGTCGGACCAACCCGATGAGCCGAAACCGGAACGGAATCAATATCGGCGAAGGCGCCGCACTGTTCGTGATGAGTCGCGATGAAGCGGCGGTCCGGCTGGCCGGCGTCGGCGAGTCGAGCGATGCGCACCACATCTCGGCGCCGGATCCGGCGGGCTGCGGCGCGGAGGACGCGCTGCGCGCCGCGCTCGCGGACGCCGGCGTGGCATCGTCCGCGATCGGCTACGTGAACCTGCACGCGACGGCGACGCGGCTGAACGACGAGATGGAAGCGAACATGATGGCACGGGTGTTTCCGCACGGCGTACCGGCGAGCGGGACCAAGCCGCTGACAGGACACATGCTCGGCGCGGCGGGCGCGACCGAGCTTGGATTCGGCTGGCTGACGCTGGCGCGCGGGATCGCGCTGCCGACGCACGTCTGGGACGGCGAGCGCGACCCGGCGCTGCCGGGACTCGACCTGGTCGACCGCGAGCATCGTCTGGCCGGCGCTGCAACAGGACGCTACGTGATGAGCAATTCGTTCGCATTCGGCGGCAGCAATGCCAGCCTGATTCTGGGGGGCTGACATGGCTGCAGGACCATTGATCGACGCGCTGCATGGCGGCGCGGATATTCCCGTCGGCAACGTGCGTGACGTCTTGCCGCATCGCGGCACGATGCTGCTGCTCGACGCGATCGAGCGCTGCTCGGAAACCGGCATCGAGGTCAGCGCGCTCGCGCGCCGCGATGCGTGGTATGTCGACGGCAATGGCGCGATGCCGGCGTGGATCGGCATCGAGCTGATGGCGCAGGCGATCGCCGCGCATGTCGGCCTGCTCGCAGCGCATGCGGGCGGCCGCGCGAAACCGGGCGTGTTGCTCGGGGCCAACCGCTATCTCGCGCATCGCACGGCGTTCGGCGCCGACACGACGCTGCGCATCGTCGCGCGGGAATTGCTGCGCGGCGATGAGGGGCATGGCGCGTACGAATGCGCGATTCATGCCGACGGCCAGTGTTGCGCGGAAGCCGTCGTCAAGGTGTACCAACCGAACGATTTTCAATCTTTTATCGAGGGGAGCTTCAATTCATGACTCGGCGAGTTCTCGTGACAGGAGCGAGTCGCGGCATCGGCCGCGCCGTGGCGCTGCGCGCGGCGTCCGACGGTTTCGCCGTGACCGTGCATTGCCGCACCGGCCGCGACGACGCGGAAGCCGTGGCCGCGACGATTCGCGCGCAGGGCGGCACGGCAAGCGTGCTGCAGTTCGACGTGCGCGACCGTGCGGCGTGCCGGCGGGAACTGGAGGCCGATGTCGAAACGAATGGCGCGTACTACGGGATCGTCTGTTGCGCGGGCGTGACGCGGGATGGCGCGTTTCCGGCGCTGTCCGAAGAGGACTGGGACATCGTGATCGAAACCGGGCTGGACGCCTTCTACAACGTCGTTCATCCGCTGACCATGCCGATGGTGCGCCTGCGCGGCGGCGGCCGCATCGTGACGATCGCGTCCGTGTCCGGCGTGATGGGTAATCGCGGCCAAGTCAATTACAGCGCCGCGAAGGCCGGGCTGATCGGCGCGACCAAGGCGCTGGCGGTCGAGCTGGCGTCGCGCAGGATCACGGTCAATTGCGTGGCGCCCGGGCTGGTCGACACCGGCATGCTCGACGATGTGCCGCTGGAACACGCATTGAAGACCGTGCCGATGGGCCGCGTCGGCCAGCCCGACGAAGTCGCGGCGGTGGTCGGTTTCCTGATGTCGGATGCGGCGAGCTACGTCACCCGGCAAGTGATCGGCGTCAACGGCGGGATGGTGTGATGAAGCGAGTGGTCGTGACGGGAATGGGCGGTGTGACCGCGTTTGGTCAACGCTGGCCGGAAATCGAAGCGCGCTTGCGCGACGGGCGCAACGCGGTGCGGCGCATGCCGGAATGGGACTGCTTCGAGGCGCTGCATACGCGGCTTGCGTGTCCGTTGCCGGCGTTCGAGCTGCCGCCCACGTATCCGCGCAAGAAGACGCGTTCGATGGGGCCGGTGTCGATGTACGCGGTGCGAGCGAGCGAACTGGCGCTGGAGGATGCGGGGTTGTCCGACGATGCATCGATCCGTGACGGCCGGATGGGTGTCGCGTACGGATCGTCGTCGGGATCGGTCGAACCGATCCGGGCATTCGGCACGATGCTCGAAACGGGCTCGATGCGGGACGTCACGTCGAACAGCTACGTGCAGATGATGCCCCATACCACGGCCGTCAACGTCAGCCTGTTCTGGGATCTGAAAGGCCGGATCGTGCCGACGTCGTCCGCATGCGCGTCCGGCAGCCAGGCGATCGGCTACGCGTACGAAGCGATTGCGGCGGGCAAACAAGCGCTGATGCTGGCGGGCGGCGCGGAAGAATTGTCCGGCCCGGCGGTGGCCGTATTCGATACCCTGTATGCGACCAGTACGCGCAATGATGCCGCGCACCTGACGCCACGCCCGTTCGACGCCGATCGCGACGGTCTGGTGGTTGGCGAGGGCGCGGCGACGCTTGTGCTCGAGGAGTACGAGCACGCGGTCGCGCGCGGCGCGACGATCCATGCGGAGATCGTCGGCTTCGGCTGCAATTCCGACGGTGCGCACATTACCCAGCCGACCGCCGAGACGATGGCGGTCGCCATGCGTCTCGCGCTGAGTGATGCGGCGCTCGATGCCGACGCGATCGGCTACGTGAACGCGCACGGTACGTCGACCGATCGGGGCGACGTGGCGGAGAGTCATGCGACGGCGTCCGTGTTCGGCCAACGCATGCCGATCAGTTCGCTGAAAAGCTATGTGGGTCACACGCTCGGCGCGTGCGGCGCACTCGAGGCATGGTGGACGATTGAAATGATGAAGCGCAACTGGTATGCGCCGACGCTCAATCTCACCACGGTCGATCCGGCTTGCGCGCCGCTCGACTACATCATCGGCGACGCACGCCGGATCGATGCGGAATTCGTGATGAGCAACAACTTCGCGTTCGGCGGGATCAACACGTCGTTGATCTTCCGCCGGATCGGCGCATGACGGCGGGCGGCGGCGCGGCGACGCGCGTCGTGGTCACGGGGCTCGGCATCGTGTCGTGCCTCGGCAATTCGCTTGCCGAAGTATCGGACGCGCTGCGCACCGGCCGCTCGGGGGTGAGCCGCGTCGACACGTGGCGCGAGCGCGGTTTTCGCAGTCAGGTCGCCGGGGTGGCGAGCGTGGCGTCGGCGGCGCGATTCGCGCGCAAGCACGAGCGCTTCATGGGCGACACGGCGCGGTTCGCCGCGCATGCGGCCGCGTCGGCACTCGACGATGCAGGGCTCGACGCCGGGATGCTGCGTTCGCCGCGCGCGGGCGCGATCGTGGGGTCGGGCATCGGATCGATAGCCGACTACGACGACGCGATGGAGATCGCGCGGCATCGCGGTATCGAGAAGACGCCGCCTTATGTCGTGCCGAAAGCGATGAGCAGCACGGCGTCGGCATGCGTCGCGCAATTGTTCGGCATCGAAGGCGTGTCGTACTCGCCGTCGTCCGCCTGCACGAGCGCGGCGCTGGCGATCGGGCAGGCGGCGCACTGGATTCGCTCCGGGTACCAGGACATCGTGCTGGCCGGCGGGAGCGAGGCACTGCACGACAACATGACGCTGATGTTCGACGCGATGGGCGCGTTGTCGAGCGGTTTCAACGATACGCCGGAGCGCGCGTCGCGCCCGTATGCGCTCGGCCGCGACGGCTTCGTGATCGCGTCGGGTGCGGGCATTCTCGTGCTCGAATCGCTCGAGCATGCGCGTGCGCGCGGTGCACGAATTTACGCGGAAATCAGCGGGTTCGGCCAATGCACGGACAACGCCGGCATGGCGGCGCCTCATGCGCCGGGGATCGCGCGCGCGATGCGTGGCGCGCTCGACGGCAGCGGGCGGCGTCCGGACTACGTCAACACACATGCGCCGTCGACGCCGCTCGGCGACACCGAGGAACTCGAGGCGCTCCGCGACGTATTCGGTGGCGACGTGCCGGCATTCTCGTCGACGAAAGGAATGACGGGACATCCGCTCGGCGCGAGCGGTGCGCACGAAGCGATCTACACGATGCTGATGATGCGCGACGGGTTTGTCGCGGGTACCGCGGTCGGCCTCGAGCCCGATCCGGCGATCGCCGGCATGCCGCTCGTGCGTACCGCGCGCGAATGCTCGATCGAACGCGCGCTGTCGGTTTCGTTCGGATTCGGCGGCAGCTGTGCCAGTGTGTTGTTGGACGCCTGGAAGGGCGATTGAAGTGAACTTACTGAGCTGAGAGGACGATAACAATGAAGCACAAAGGACATCTGGCCGGCATGTTGGTGGCCGCGTCGTTGCTGACGGGGTGCGGTACCGTGGTGCGTTCGCTGCCTCTGCCGGCGGCGGCAACGGCACCGGACACGAGCGGCGTCGCGATCTATTTCGGTACGCAGCCGCATCCGGACGTGAAGACCAGCATCGGTCCGCGTTCGGAATCGGTGCGCGTGCGTCGCATCGAAGGGGAGCAGCCGACGTGCGACCAGGCGCTGGCCGAAGCGTTGAACCGTCTTCGCATCTACGCGAAGAATCATGGCGGGAATGCGGTCGTCAATGTGACGACGCGTTTTCATGAAAAGCGTTCGGATTCGACGACCGAATATACGTGCGGCGTGAGCGGCAGCGCCGGCGCGATTGCCGTGTCGGGCGACGTCGTGCAGCTGAACGCGCAATAACGGGAGCACACGTGAAATACCGCATCGCACTGGCGCTGCTCGGCGCGACGTTCGTCGCGTCGGCCGCGCACGCACGAGACACGATCAACGACTATCCGATCGAGAGCGCGTTGAAGAGCGAGCAAGGAAAGCTCGACGACGGCGTCGCGCTCTATTTCGGTGATCAGTCGCATCCTCGCGTGCTCAAGTCGTACGGCACGTTCGCGACGAACAAGAAGACCAACTCGTTCGGCAAGAGCGACGAGGCGGCGTGCCAGCATGTGTTCCTGTCGGCAGTCATCGAACTGCAGGCGCGCGCGCGAAAGGAAGGCGGCAATGCCGTCGTCGGCATCAAGAGCAATTACCGCAATGTGTTGCGTTCGAGTACGACCGAGTTCACCTGCGGCGCCGGCGCGATCGTGGCGGGTGCGGCGCTCACAGGAGAGGTCGTGACGCTGAAGCCTTAGCCGGCGCGAGTCGGGACGGGGCCGCCGAACGGTGGCCTCCGTCACTCAGGCGGGCTTGCGCGCGGCGACGTTCACGAGCGTCTCGCGGCGCCGGCCCGGCTTCGGTGCGTACAGGCCGATGCGCTCGAGGAGTCCGAAGTCTTTCGCGCGGCTCCACCACAGGTACGGGAACGATACATTGCGGGCGTCGAACGTGAACCCGCCATCGCGCAGCATGGCAAGATAGCCGTCGGCACTTTTCTGAACCTCCATCGGATGACGGAACAGCAGCCGGATCACCCACGACTTGATGTACGCGTCGGTTGATTCGGCGAACAGCAGCAGCCCGCCGGGTTTCAGCACGCGGCGAAAGTCGGCCAGCGCATGCTCCTGGTCGACGAGATGATGAAAGGTCTGATGGCAGAACACGATGTCGACGCTCGAATCGGCGAGCGGGATCTGCGTGCAGTCCGCACGATGCAGTTCGACGGGCGTGGCGCAGCGACGCGCGGCTTCCGACGCATGCGTGAGTGAGTCGTCGTGGTAATCGATGCCGATGATTTTGCCGGGCGCGAACGCTTCGCTGAGCAGGCGGAACGACTTGCCCTGACCGCATCCCGCATCGAGGATGACGGGGGCCTTCGGCAGGGGCGCGCCGATGAGCTGCTTGAGGTCGTCGATGGCCACCCTAAGCACGTGATGCTCCCAGGTATGCGTGCGAAGAAACCAGATGCCGAAGCGGGTTTCGGGAACATAGGCGGGGGCGTGCGTGCGGCAGGGCGTCATGGGCCTCTCGTCGGAATGTTGGATTTGTTGATCGCCTATTGTAATTTGCAACGCCAGATCGTGGCGTGAGAAACGTAAGATATCCAATCCATCGAAATGGAACGGCAAGCATGAGTGAAATGAAATCGAATTCCGTCGACGTCGCGATCATCGGGGCGGGGCCGTCCGGTGCGGTCGCGGCCGCGTTGTTGCGCAGGGCGGGCCGTTCCGTGCTGGTGCTGGAGCGCCAGCATTTTCCGCGCTTTTCGATCGGCGAGAGTCTGTTGCCTCAAAGCATGCAGTATCTCGAAGAGGCGGGTATGTTGCAGGCCGTCGTCGAGGCCGGCTTCCAGTTCAAGAACGGCGCCTATTTCGTTTATCGCGACAGGATGTCGTCGTTCGATTTCCGGGAAAAGTTTTCCGACGGTTGGGGGACAGCTTATCAAGTCGAACGCGCTGCATTCGACGATCTGCTGATCCGTTGTGCGGCGGAACAGGGCGCGGACGTGCGATTCGGCCATACCGTGCATGCTTTCCATCCGGGTGAGACGCAACGGCTCGATGTCGTCGACGAAGCGGGGCGCGAATATTCCGTTCAAGCGTCGTTCGTACTCGACGCCAGCGGATTCGGCCGCGTGCTGCCGCGCCTGCTCGATCTCGAGGCGCCGACCGGCATGCCGACGCGCGCGGCAATCTTTTCGCACGTCGAAGACAGTCTGCCGGCCGGGTCGACCGATCGCGACAAGATCTGCATTGCCGTCCATCCGGAGCGTCGCGACGTGTGGTTCTGGATGATCCCGCTGACGAACGGGCGCTCGTCGGTCGGCTGCGTGGCCGATGCCGGTTTTCTCGACGTGCCGCAAGCGCAGCAGGAATCGTTGCTGCGGGACTTGCTGCAGAGCGAGCCGACTTTGTCGCGGCTCGTCGGCGGCAAGCCATTCGTGATGCCGGTGCGTCGCATCGCGGGCTATGCGTCGAATGTCGAGCACCTGCACGGGCGCGGCTATGCGTTGCTCGGCAACGCGGGCGAATTCCTCGATCCGATCTTCTCGTCCGGCGTGACGATCGCGATGCGCTCCGCGCAACTGGCAGTCGCCGTGCTCGAACGTCAGTTGCGCGGCGAGACGGTCGATTGGACACGCGATTACGACATCGCGCTGCGCAAGGGCATCGACACTTTCCGCGCGTTCGTCGAGCGCTGGTACTCAGGGGCGCTTCAGGACATCGTGTTTCATGAAGACAAGGCGTCCGACGTGAAGCGCATGGTCTGCTCGATTCTGGCCGGCTATGCGTGGGACGAGTCGAATCCGTTCGTACGGGAACCGGCGCGCGGCCTCGACGTGCTCGCCGAATTCTGCCGTGCCGGTGGCCTCGGGTGATTCGGTGAATCGAGGCGGGCGCCGAGCGATGTTTCGTCCGGCGCCCGCCATTGCATCACCGTTGCTCAGCTCCCCTGCAGCCGGATATCGCGCGACGACGCGCCGACATACACGGTCCCGCCCGGCACGACCTTCCAGCCGTTTCGCGACGTATCCCACACGCTCTGCATCCGCGGTGAAATGGTCACGCGCACATGCCGTGCCTCGCCCGGGTTCAGCCGGATCTTCTCCCAGCCGACCAGCCGCTTCGGCGGTTCGTCCTTGTACGGCACGCCGAGATAGACCTGCGGCGTTTCCGCGCCTGCGACGCGGCCGTCATTGCGCACGGTAAATGCGACGCTCAGCGAGCCGTCCCGTTGCCGCGACACCGACAGCCCCGAATACGCGAAGTGCGTGTACGACAGCCCGTAGCCGAATTCATACATCGGCTTGATGTTGCGCGCGTCGTACCAGCGATACCCCATGTTCAGCTTCTCCGCGTAGACGGGATCGTTCTCGAACGCGCCGCCTTGCCTCCACGCCGGCGAATCCTCGTCGCGCGCCGGGAACGTGACGGGCAGCTTGCCGGACGGATTGACCGCGCCGAACAGCACGTTCGCGATCGCCTTGCCGCCGCCTTCGCCCGGATACCACGCCTCGACGATCGCCGACACGCTGTCCTTCCACGGCATCAGCACCGGATTGCCGCTCTGCACGACGACGATCGTGTGCGGGTTGGCACGCGCGACCGCTTCGACGAGCGCGTCCTGGTTCGACGGATTCGCGAGGCTCAGGCTCTGCAGGTCGCCGAAATCCTCGCCGGCCGGCTGCGCGACCACGACGATCGCGACGTCCGAGCGCCCGGCGAGCGCCGCGGCCTGGTCGATTTCCTGCTGCGTGTACGCGCGGAACGGCGACTGCTGGTCGCTGTTGCCCGCGAACGTGACCTGCGCCGCCGGCGCGAGCGCGCGGATCGCCGCGACGATCGGCACATCGACCTTCAGCCACGGATTGCGCCACCAGCTGCAGCCCGTCGACGAACCGAACGTCAGGCCGCCGCAGCCCGCGAACGAACCCGTGACCGGATCGCGCGTGTTGCCCGAGCCGCCGCCCGACAGCACGGCCGCATCGGCGTGGCCGCCGATCACGGCGATCCGCGACAGCGCGGACGCGGCCAGCGGCAACTGGTTGCCGTCGTTCTTCAGCAGAACGATCGACTGCTCGGCGACGCCCTGCGCGAACCGGTTCGCGGCCGCGAAATCGATCGTGCCGCCGCCCTTGGCCGGATCGTCCATCACGCCGACGCGGATCATCACGCCCAGCTTGCGGCGCACCATGTCGTCGAGACGCGCGGTCGACACCGAGCCGTTCGAGATCGCCTGCTTGACGGCGGCCGGCGTCAGGTAGACGCTCGGCCCGACGTCCTCTTCCTCGTCGAGCCCGGCGTTGATCGAGGCGGCCGTGCTGTGCGCGGCGCCCCAGTCGGATTGCACCTGGCCCTGGAAGCCCCATTCGTTCTTCAGCACGTCGTTCAGCAGGTAATTGTTCTCGCACGCGTACGTGCCGTTCAGGCGGTTGTAGCTGCACATCACGCTACCGGGCTGCCCGCGTTTCGCGGCGATCTCGAACGGCAGCAGGTAGAGCTCGCGCAGCGTGCGCTCGTCGATCTGCGTGTTGCCGCCCATTCGGCCGTGCTCTTGTTCGTTGCCGGCATAGTGCTTGATGGTCGCGATGACTTTCTGCCGCTGCGTGGCGAGCGTGCGCTCCGCGAGCAGGTCGCCGGCGAGCAGCGGATCCTCGCCGAGATACTCGAACAGCCGGCCGCCGCGCGGCTCTCGTGCGAGGTTGGTGCCGCCGGCGAGGCCCATGCCGAATCCTTGCGCACGCAACTGGATCGCGACCTGCTTGCCGTAGTCGTACGACAGGCGGCGATCCCAGCTCGCGGCGACGGCGATCGTCGCGGGAAAGGTGGTGCTTGCAAGCGACGTGCTGCCGGAGCCGGTCGCCGAGTCGACCATGTTGAGATCGGGAATGCCGAGCCGCGGCACGCCCTGGATGTAGCCGGCGCCACCGCCCGGCACCTTGGACATTTCGTATTGCGAATGAATGAACTGCAGTTTTTCGTCGAGCGTCATCTTGCGCACGAGGAGGTCGGCGCGCCGCTGCGCGGCGGACGACGCGAATGCGTCGGCGGCGTCGCCCGGTGAGTTGAAATCGGCGTTGCCCGCATAGACGCTGGTGCAGAGGGTCGCCGCCAGGATGGCGGCCGGCCAGAGTGTGTCCCGCATGTTGCTCTCCATGATCGTATTGCCGGTTGTTGTTCGGATGATGTCTGGAGCTGCGTACGTCCGATGGATTCGCATCGAACGCATTCGGCTGGCGATGCAGGGTGATTGCGCGTCGGCATGCCAGGCCAGGCGGGGAATCGTTACGGCCGGTTGGGCCCGATCGGACAGCGCGGACGGCGACGCGGACCGCCCGACACTGCCGAATCGGATGTAGCGATTCTCTGCAGGGACCAATCCTACGAATGTAGTTTGACTACAGCATCGGTGTTTCTACCGATACGTATGATCTTTTTTGGATGCGATCGCTCGGCGCCGGAAAAAGACGGTCATCGTTCCCGATCGAGTGTTCGCGGCGGAGTAAGAAGTACCTGCGCGATGCGGTTCGTTGTGCGCGCATCGAAGCGAACACCATCGGATTCCGGCTGCCTCGAGGAAGCCGGGCGGCACGGACGGCGCGCTAGCCGCGTCGAGCGACAGGGCTGCCGGGCAGCGGAATCCCGGCGCGATAGACGACGGTCGCGAGCGCCGCGGCAACCGCGGCCTCGGCCGTCAGCACGGCGGCGGCCGCGCCCAGTTCCGCGAAGTACTTCGCGAGCACGGGCACCAGCACGATGTTCAGAATGCCCGACGACATCAGGATCCGCGTGAACGCCGATTTCATGCCGAGCGGCAGCATCGTCTGCACGCCGAACAAGTCGGTCATCCCGGCCATGAATGGAACGAATGCCATCCAGCGCAGCACCTGGACCGTCGGTTCGTATGACGGGCCATACAGGATGCGCACCGCGAGCGGCGCGCCGAAGAAGATCGCGAGCGAGATGCCGAGCACCATCACGACCTGCACGACGAACAGCTTGCGCAGGAACGAGAACGCGTCGTTGCGTGCGTGCCGCATCAGGTAGCTGATGCGCGGATAGGTGGCGGCCTTCAGCGGCTGGAGCATGCTGAGCGCCGCGCGGATCAGCTTGTCGCCGGCGGCGAAGTAGCCGGCCGCGACGTTGCCCGACACGAAGCCGAGCAGCACGGTGTTGGTCGACGCATAGAACGCGATCGACGTCGACGCGAGGAACACTTGCCAGCCGCCTTTCAGCGATTCGGCGATGTCGGCGACGCCGACGCGCACGAAGTCGATTTCCCGCTGGAAATATAGATAGGCGGCGAGCGCGATCGCGGACAGCGTCGGCACGGCGGCGTTGACGATCATTGCGCGGTCGATATCCGCCGGGCTGTGCACGAGCGCGAACATCGCGGGCAGGCTCAGGATGCGACCGATGAACAGGATCACGCTCAGCGCGCGCAGCTTCTCCATGCCCTGGAAATACCAGCCCGGCGTAAACGCCACGCCGGCCACCATCCCGAAACCGATCAGCAGCAGGTCGCGGTCCTCGCCGAAGCGCTCGACCAGGAAGGTCAGCGCGATCAGCACGATGAAGCAGATCACGGCGATGCCGATCTGCGCGTACAGCGTCGCCCAGAAGATGCGGGAGCGTTCGGCGCGGTCGTCGCGGGCGAGCGCGATGCGCGGCGTCGCGGTCAGGTCGAAGCTGTAGCTCGTGCAGTTGGTGAGGTAGGCGATGACCGCGAGCGAGAACGCGAGCTGCCCGTAACCTTCCGGCCCCAGCGCGTGCGTCAGCAGCGGTGCGATCAGCAGCGGCACCGCGTACATCGAAATCTGCAACGTCAGCAGCAGCAGGAAGTTCTTCTTGATGTTTGACATTCGCTCGGTCGGCGCCGTGGGTGCCGCATGGCGGCGGAGTGCGGGCCGCCGTGCGCTCGCGCGGCCGGCCGGCGCTGGCCCGGCTGCGTGGGTTCGCGGCCCGTTCCGGCGGGCGCCGGTTTCGTCCGGCGATGCCGGACACGGCCACATCGTATGGCGGTCATGATACGGGCCGCGCGAGACGACAGTGTTCGCGAGCCTACCGTTCGCGAATTCCGTGCGCGCGTGCGACGCGAATCGCGCTACGGCGCGCATCGTTGTATCGCCGCAGTGACGAATGCATTTGTAAGCTGGCGCACCGAAGGACGCTCGGGCCCGGTGCTCTAATCGAGCGCACTGTTCTGGTTCAGCGCGCAAAGGGCTTGATGACGACTCGGGCCGACCACCGCCGTTCCTGGGCGACGGGAGCACGACGACGCATGGCGAAGGGCGAGCGGGGCGCGCAGGGGCGCGGCGGCAGTCCGTTACCCGAAGGCCGTGCGTTCGCCGACCCGTCGCACGATCGCGGAATGACCGATTCCGGTGGAGCCGCCGGGACGCGTGTCCGCACCCGATAACAAATACCGATCCGAGGAGTACCGATTGAAGCCGATAACGTTCGGCAGCTGCGTGGGGTGGCTGCACGAAGGACAGACGACACAAGGCGTGATTCTGTGCGAATCGCTGGGGCACGAGGCTTCGTGGACGCACAAGCTCATGCGGGCGATCGCGGAGCGGCTGGCCCGCGACGGCGTCACGGTATTGCGATTCAACTATCCGTGCACCGGTGACTCGGCGGGTGACGATCGCGACGCCGGCCGGCATGCGGCGTGCATCGCCAGCATTCACGACGCGATCGACCTGTTGCGCGACCAGGCCGGCATCACCGCGCTGACGCTCGTCGGGATTCGCGCAGGCGCGCTGTTCGCGATGCTGGCCGCGGCGGCCATGGGTCCGCGCCCGTCGCCGCGTGTCGATGCGCTGGTGGCGCTCGCACCGGTCGTGCGTGGCCGTGCCTACCTGCGCGAGCTGTCGTTCGTGCATCGCCAGTGGCTCGACACCACATCGCCCGCAATCCGCGTCGCGCATCGCGACGAACCGTGCATGAACGTGCTCGGCCATCGCTTTCCCGCCGATTTCGTCGATGCGCTGAAGGCGCTCGATCTGTGCGACGTCGTGCGCGATGCGCCGACGTTGCCCGGCGCGATGCTGCTGATCCAGCCCGATCAGGGCGACGGGCCGGCATTGCGCGATGCGTTGCTCGCGCGCGGCGTGGATGTGACGAGCGATCCGTTCCGCGAATGGCCGACGACGATGCTGGACGGTACGCGTTCGCGCTTGCCGCTTGCTGCGATCGACACGCTCGCGAACTGGATCGCCGAACGCGCGCCGCATAAGCCGGCCGGCACCGACACCACGTCGCGGGCGGACCCGGCATGGAATGGCGAGTCGGCCGTCGCGCTCGACATGAACGACATGACCGAGCAGGTCGTCGCGGTCGGTCCGGACCGGCTGGTCGGCGTGCTGTGCCGGCCCGCCGATACGCGGCCGGCGAAGCCGGTCGGCCCGGCGGTGGTGATCGCGAACACGTCGACGAATCCGCGCAGCGGCGAAGGGCGCTTCAGCGTGCGGCTCGCACGCACGCTGGCACGCGCCGGCGTGACGACGCTGCGGATCGACGTGCATGGCGTCGGCGATAGCGGGTCCGCCGCGCCCGACGATCAGTCGGGCGTCGTGTATTCGACGCAGTCGAGCGACGACGTGGCCGCTGCCGCGGACTGGCTGCGCGCGCTCGGCCATCCCGAGGTGGTCGCGGCCGGCATTTGTTCCGGCGCCTATGCGGCATTGCATGCGGCATTGAAGACGCCGTCGCTCGGCGGCGTGATCGCGATCAATCTCGCGCGCTTCGTGTGGCCGGCGGGGCTCACGCTCGAAGCGGTGCAGAAGCAGCGGAACAACTCGGTGCGCGGCTACTGGCTGTCGGTGCGCGACTGGCAGAAGTGGAAGCGCCTCGTGCGGGAGCGGCGCGACCTGCGTCCGATCGTGCGGGCCGTGGCCGCGAATGCGATCGCGCGGGTCAGCGTGCCGGCGAAGGCGCTCGCCGCGCGCGTCGGGTGGAAGCCGCGCAGCGGCACGCCGCGCGGCGTGATGCATGAACTTGCGCAACGCAACGTCTGGACGACGCTGGTGTACGGCGCGCTCGATCCCGGTATCGATGATGTCCGGCGTCACTTCGGCGCGATCGAGCACGCGTTCCGGCGCTCGCGACACGTGCGCCTGCATCTCGAGCCGCGGGTCGACCACGCGGTGTACGGCGCGGCGGGCACGGACATCGTGATCGACCTGTGCATGCAGGCGTTGGGCCGCGACTCGGCGTGGCCGGTCGCGCGCGTCGCCGATCCGGCCACGCAGGATGCGGCCGGGCGATCGTACGCGAACGTGTCGGTCGGCCAATCGTGATGCGGGCCGCGCCCCTTGCGTCGACGCTTAGGGGTGCGATCCCGTTGGGTATGAAGATCGGCGTTCGGTGGGGTCGCTCACAGACGCGCCGTTCGCCGTGGTGTCCAATCCCGTATCGGCACGGGCACGACGTGCACGGTCACGCCGTTGCATGACCGACCGGGATGCGTCAGTCCGGATCGCCCGGCTGCGCATAGGGCGACTTCGCGTAGGGCGACGTGTACAGCGTGCCGGTGTGCCAGAGGTCTTCGGTGGGTACGTCCGCCACTGGCGAGCGATGCGGCCGCGTCGGCACGAGTGGCCGGCGCAGTGCACCGCGAGCGCGCGATTCGGGCGCTGCGGCGGTGCTCGCGGCCGGAAGGGCAGCGGCAGGTGCCGCGACGTCGGAGGCAGCCGTGGCCGGCTTCGTGGCCGCGCCGGTTATCGCGGTTTGTGCGGAACGCTGGAGCGGCACCGGCGCGAGCGGCGTCGACGACGCGAAGTCCGGCGCATCGGCCGGCGTGGCGGGCACAGTCTGCGCGCCGGCGGCACAGGCAACGCAGGCCGAGACGATGCAGACGAGTGACGAAAGCGATGCAGAGCAGTTCATGACGAATCGTACGGAGTGACGTGCGGTGAAGAGGGAGGCGCGGCACCGCCATGCGAGCCGCGCCGCCAAGCGTAATGCCGGAATTCGCCGCGTTCGGCGGGTTACCGCACAGTTTTGGAAGGGCACGATGTCAATCACCACGCAACCGGAATCGACGCTCGGGACGCCGCGGTCACACACCGCAGGCATCCGGCGCGCGCCGTGGCTGTCGCGCATGGCGATCGTGGCGACCGCATGCGCACTGAGCGCATGTGCGTTGTCGCCGGGCATGACCTACCGGGCGCCTGCCGCGCACGACGCGAATGCGCGCGTGAGCGCCGACGCATCGGGCGCGGGCGGCCTCGACGGCGTGCAGAACGTGTCGAGCGAGGATCTGATCGAAATCACGCCGGCGTTCGTCGCGCAGCAGCATGCGGGCCAGCGCGCCGACGTCGACGCGGAGATCCGTCAGTTGTTCGGCAAGCCGAAGCCGTACGCGATCGGCCCGGGCGACGTGCTCGGCATCGTCGTCTGGGACCACCCCGAATTGAACCTGCCGACGACGCAGACGACGGGCGGCGGCGACGGCGTCGGTGCCAGCTCGGTCGCGACGGGCTACACGGTCGACGCGAACGGCAACGTGCAGTTCGCGTATGCGGGCCTCGTCCATGTCGCGGGGCTGACCGAGGCGCAGGCGCGCGCGCTGCTGACGAAGCGGCTCGGCGAATACGTGCGCAAGCCGCAGATCGCGCTGCGCGTGCAGACCTACCGCAGCAAGCGCGTCTATCTGGACGGCGAAGTGCGCACGCCGGGTCTGCAGATCGTCAACGACATGCCGATGACGCTGCCCGAGGCGATCGACCGCGCGGGCGGCTTCACCCCGACGGCCGACCGCTCGCAGGTATCGGTGACGCGCGGCGACAGGACCGTGAACGTGAGCCTGCCCGCGCTGATCGCCGCGGGCGTGAACCCGTCGAACATCCTGCTGCGCGACGGCGATCTCGTGCGCGTGCGCGCGGCGAGCGACGCGAAGGTGTTCGTGCTCGGCGAGGTGTCGCGGCCGGCGACGCTGACGCTGACCGACGGCCGGATGAGCCTCGGCGAAGCACTCGGCGACACGGGCGGCGTGAGCCAGTACACGTCGGACGCGCGCCAGGTGTTCGTCGTGCGCCGCGGCCCGGACAACCGCCCGCGGGTGTACCACCTCGACGGCAGTTCGCCCGCGTCGTTCGCACTGGCCGACCAGTTTCCGCTCCAGCGCCGCGACGTCGTGTTCGTCGATGCGTCGTCGCTGGTGCGCTGGAGCCGCGTCGTCAACCTGCTGATTCCGTCCTCCGCGCAGGGTGCGCTGACGGCGAAAGCCATTTCGCCGTGATGCCCGAGGCGGATTTCGTGACCGCGACCGTGCGTCGCGCCATACGGGACTGATGCTTTATGACTTCTTCGACCCTGCCTGACCCGCACAGCGGGCCCGCCCTGCGGCCATCCTATCCGGTGCGCCGCTACTGGAGCATGCTGTACGGCGGCCGGCGCGTGATCCTTTGCACGGCGCTCGCGGGCGCGCTCGTCGGCGCCGTGTATGCGCTGTGCGCGGCGCCCGTCTACCGGACCGACATCCTGTTCCAGGTCGAGCAAAGCCCGACCGACTCGAAACAGACGTCGCCGCCCGGCGATCCGTCGGCGGTGTTCGACCTGAAGACCGACGCGTCGACCGAGATCGAGGTGCTGAAATCCCGCGCCGTGCTCGACCGCGCGATCGACAGCACCAACCTGGCCGTCGACGCGCGGCCGCATTACCTGCCGCTGATCGGCTGGCGGTTCGTGAACGCGGCCGACGGGTTGTCTTCGCCGCTGCCGGGCGGCTACGTGTACGGCACCGAGCGCATCGACGTGCCGACCTTCGACGTGCCGAAGCGCCTGCTCGGCAAGGGGTTCGCGCTGACGCTCGGCGACGACGGCGTTTATACGCTGCAGCGGACGGGCTGGTTCGGCCGGAAGGGGCCGGCATGGCAGGGCCGTATCGGACAGCCGCTGCATGTCGACACACCGCAGGGGCCGCTCGACATCTTCGTGCGCAACGTGGCCGGCAAGCCCGGCGCACGCTTCGACCTGACGCGCTACAGCGACGAGGAAGCGACGGTCTGGCTGCAGAAGAATGCGCTGATCTCGGAGCGCGGCAAGCAGTCGAACATGATCGGCGTGACGCTCGACGGCATCGATCCCGTGCACGACAGCCGCGTGCTGAACGCGATCGGCGACGCGTACCTCGCGCAGAACACGCAGCGCAAGTCCGAGGCGGCCGACAAGCTGATCCGCTTCATGGATACCCAGCTGCCGCAGTTGAAGGCGCAACTGGAAAAGGCGGAAAACCGCTTCAACGCATTCCGTGCGTCGCATGGCACCGTCAATACGAGCGACGAGGCGCTGGCGTTGCGCCAGCAGTCGGTCGACATCGAGACGCGCGTGCAGACGCTGCAGCAGCGGCGCGAGGAATTGCTGACGCGCTTCATGCCGAAGCATCCGGCCTTGGTGGCCGTCGATGCGCAGCTGGCCGACGCGCAGCGTTCGCTCGACACGACACGCAAGCAGATCCAGCAGTTGCCGACCGTCGAGCAGGGCGTGCTGCAACTGCAGCGCGATGTGGCCGTCGATACCGCGCTGTACACGAACCTGCTCAACACGCGCCAGCAGATGATCCTCGCGCGGGCCAGCAAGACCGGCACCGTGCGGATCGTCGATACGGCGAAGGTCGCGGAGCAGCCGATCGGCCCGCATCGCGGCGTCGCGGTGATCGCGCTGCTGATGCTGGGGCTGCTGGCGGGCGCGGCGATCGTGATCGCCCGGCAGCGTGTCGTCGGCACGATCGGCGACGCCGAGGAAATCGAATGGACGACGGGGCTGCCCGTGTTCGCGACCGTGCCGCACAGCCCGGTCGCGGCGCAAGCAGAGTCGCGCCCGAAGGCCGGACGGCGCGGCATGCGCGCGCCGATGCCGCCGATCGACGCGCAGGACGCGGCGCTCGAAGGCCTGCGCAATTTCCGCGCGGCGCTGCAACTGTCGATGCCGGACGCGTCGAATCCTGTCGTGCTGATTTCCGGGCCGACGACGGGCGTCGGCAAGTCGTTCGTCGCCGCGAATATCGCGTCGCTCGTCGGCGCGGCGAAACGGCGGGTCCTGTTGATCGATGCCGACCTGCGCAAGGGTTCGCAGCACGAGCGGTTCCGCCACAGCCGCGCGCCGGGCCTGTCGGACGTGGTGGCCGGCACGCACGGGCTCGCCGAGACGATCCGGCGCGGGGTCGCACCGGGCCTCGATTTCATCGCGATGGGCAGCATCGTGCCGGACCCGGGCGAACTGCTGCTGCAGCCCGCACTCGCCGCACTGATCGAGCAAGTCTCAGCGCGCTACGACATGGTCGTGATCGACGGCCCGCCGTTGCTGCCGGTGGCCGACGCGCTGGTGCTCGGCCGCCTCGCGGGAACCGTGTTCCTCGTCGCGCGCAGCGGCGTGACGACGCTGACCGAACTCGAAGAAAGCGCGCGACGGCTCGAACACGCGCATATCGACGTGTGCGGCGTGGTCCTGAACGATTACAAGGGCGCGCCGGGACGGTACGACTACGGCTATAAGGAGACGAACACGCATCAGGCCGCGTCCGGATATACGGCAGGGATGGCGTCGCGGCAACGGGTGGAACGGGCGTCATGAACCGGCGAGCGGGCGGGGCCGGGCACGGGCCGCGACGGCGCCCTGTGACGATGCGCACGGCGGCGCGCGTGCGCGGCGCCGCGGGTGGTTACACGGACGGTTACGCGGGCTACTGGTGGGAAGATCCGGCACGCCTCGTGCTGATGTTCATCCTGCCGTTGTACGGCATGCTGTCGCTCAGCCTGCTGGGCGACCCGAAGGCGATCGCGCGCGTCTATTTCGACGGCTACTACGCGTTCGCCGGCGCGCTGTTCCTGATGGTGGTGATGGCGGCGGCATGGCTCGCGACGACCGAAGCGCGCACGCGACGCGGGCCGCCGCCCGCCGCGGTCGAGCTGTCGCCTCGCGTGCTCGATTTCGTGTTCGCGCTCGCGCTGTTCGGCTATGTGCTGCTGCTGAGCGGCATCCTCACGCATCCGGCGCTGCTGGTCGCGTTCGTGCGCGGCGAGGCGAATGCCTACGACATGCTGGAACTGAAGGGGCGCATCACGGGCCTCAGCACCTTTACGCAGGCGACCGCTCCGTTCGTTGTGCTGTATTTCTATGTGTTCAGGACACCTGTCAAGGGACTGAATCGCTACAAGATCTACTTCGCCGTGCTTGCCGTGCTGACGCTGATGCGCAGCTTCATCTTCGCCGAACGGCTTGCGCTGATCGAGATGGTGATGCCGCTTGCGCTCATGGTCGTGCGGTTCCGGCTCGGAGGCCGGTATTCGCGGCTGTTGACGCTCGGTCCGTATGCGGCGATCCCGTTGCTGTTCGGCCTGTTCATCGCGAACGAGTACAACCGGTCGTGGGAAGCCTATTACGTCAACATCTACGACAACCTGTTCGATTTCGCGCTCGAACGTCTCGGCCTGTACTACTCGACGTCGTTGAACAACGGCGCCGGAATACTGAGTGTGCTGGGCTGGGACCAGGGCCACCCGATGTTTACGTTCGACTGGCTGCTGCGCTTCCCGGTCATCGGCTCGACGTTGCAGCCGTGGCTCGACTCGGGCGACAGCATCAACCTGTTCCTGAACGGCTACGCCGACCCGGAGTTCAACAACCCGTCGGGCATCTTCGTCCACTTCTACGAGTGGGGCTGGTTCGGCTTGCTCGATGCGCTCGCGCTCGGCTGGGCGGTCGGTCGCAGCTATGCGGGCTGGCGGAGCGGCAACGGGTTCTGGTGCTGCATCCATGCGGTGCTTTACGTGTCGGTCATGGAAGTCATGCGAACGCCGAACTTGTTCAGCGGACGCAATTTCGTGCCGGTCGTACTGCTGATCGCCATCTTCCATTGGTTCGCCAAGGCGCCGGCACGTGCAGCGCCTGCCGCCGACGGCGGAGCCGATGGAGACGGAAACCGGCGCGTCGTTGCGCGTGGCAATCGGGCCACGGACGTCGATCCGGTGTTGTCGCGATAAGGCCATGGCCGAGTCGTGCGGGGCATGCGACCACTTTGCAGATTGCCGGGTCCCAAAACCAATATTTCCCGGAGCCACTCCTTTTCATGGCGACTCACAAGCAGAAGTTTGAAACTCTGGACGGGTTGCGCGGCATTGCGGCAATCAGCGTGATGCTCATGCATTTCCTTCAGGATCTGCCGATTCCGATACTGCAGAGCGCTTATCTTTCGGTCGATGTGTTCTTCATGCTGAGTGGCTTCATCCTCACGTACTCCTACGGGGAAAGATTGCGTCAGGCGTCGTGGCGGGGCGAGTATGTGAAGCGACGGGTGATCCGTCTTTATCCGATGATATGCATCGGGCTGACGATCGGATTCGTGAGCCTCGTCGTCATGCGCGTCAATGCTTCAGCGGCGTTTTCGTTCGGCAACCTGGCGGCAGCGACCGGCCAGAATTATTTTCTCATTCCGTATCTGGGCCGTTTTTCGGTGTCGGGCTTTGTCGGCGCCACGAATCACGGCTTGCAGGCGGCCGACGATCCCGGTGTGTTTCCTCTGAATCCGCCAGCCTGGTCGCTGTTCTTCGAGTTGTTCGCGAGCGTTGCGCTGATCGCGGCCGTCAAAATGACAGAGCAGAACCTGCTGAGACTGGCCTATGCATGTCTCGGTGCGTTCGTCGCTTATGGATGGCTCGTGGGCCTCGATCACGACAAAGTGACTGTCATCCTGAATCAGGGCTGGGCGGCCGATAATTTCTTCGGCGGATTCTTCAGGGTCGGCTACGGGTTCCTGCTGGGCGTGGCAATCGCGAAGATGCACGACGCCAGTCTCCCGGCGAGGCCGCACTGGTTCGTTGCCCGGCTCGTCAGGAATGACTGGATGCTGTTTCTCGTGTTCCTGCTGGTCGTCCTGTTCCCGACGTCGATCAAGGGAATTTACGCGTTGGCCGTGCTGTTGTTCGTCGCCCCCGCGCTGGTTTATCGCGGCGCCATGCTCGCTCCGAGCGGCAAGTTGGTGGCACGGACCAGCGCGTTCCTCGGCTGGATTTCGTACCCGCTCTATTGCGTGCATTACCCGATCGGAAGGCTCGTGTTCGCGTATACGCCGCAGGGCGACATCCACGTCGTCAGAACGGCAATGCTTGCGGCGTGCCTGTCGATCGTGTCGGCCGCCTTCCTCGCGAAATTCGTCGAGGAGCCGATCAGGTCGTATCTCGGCAAGCGCCTGTTCGGAAAGCAACCGGCCGCGACCGGCAGCCCCGTCAACGTCGCGTAAGCGCGCCGATTCGCCGGGAAGGCAGGCGCGTATCGATCCGGTCGTCTGCCGATCGCGCTACAGCGTCTCGAAGATCGCCTTCATCATCTCGGCACTGCGGCTCCAGCGATATTGCTCCGCATGCGCGATCCCCTTGCGTTTGAGTTCGGCCCGGAGCTCGGGGGAATCGAGCAGGCTACGTAATTTCCGCGCGATGTCGTCCTGCGAATACGGATCGCAGTACAGCGCGGCATCGGCACAGACTTCCGGCAGGGCGGCCGATTTTCCGACCACGGTCGGGCAGCCATAGCGCATCGCCTCGAGCGGCGGAATGCCGAAGCCTTCGTAGATCGACGGATAGAGGAAGCACGCCGCGTTCTGATACAGCGCCTTCAGTTGTTCGTCGCTGATGTAGCCGACGTACTTGATGTTCGGCTCCGGCGCACCAACCGGGTCGTGCTTGCCGAACACGGTGGTGTTCTGCATCCCGACGATGACGAGATCGACCGACGGATCGCCGATCTGCCGGAACGCGGCGATCAGCCGGCCGAAGTTCTTGGTGGGATTCATGCTGCTCACCGCGAGCACGAATCGATCCGGCGTCAGCGCATGTTTGTCGAGCACGCTCGTGTCCGGTTCCAGCGCGTCGAGATGGTCCGCACCGAGCGGCACGACGCGAATCTTCTCCGCGGAAACGCCGCAGTGATGGGCGAGGCGATCCCGCGAGAAACGGGAGTTGGTCAGCACGCACACCGAGGTTCGCGCCAGGATCCAGAACATGATCCGATACCACACCCGAAACGGCCGGGAGAAATGCGCGGGCGTGTCGAACACCGCCGCATCGTGCATGTAGATGATCTGGTTGCCGAGGAAGATCGACGCCGAATTGCCGAGATTGACGATGCGGCCGCGGCGCGCGAACAGCGGGAGGATCAGCTGTTCCCACACCACGCCCTTGTAAAAACCGACCTCGACCGTCTTCGCTCCGCTCACCGCGACGCCGGGCCGAGGCGGCACCAGCACGGTCACCGGATCCTGCGGATGAAACTTGATCAGTGCGGCGATCAGCTCGCGCGCGACGCGTTGCACGCCGGTCGTCTTCTGCGTCGTGAATCGGCCGTTGTAGACGAGTTGCTTCGGTTTGCTGGCGATCATGTCAATAAGGAGGTGTCGAAATCGGGATCAGGCTTTGACGTGATCCGGCGCAACCGGCTCGAAGTCGCGCGTGTCGGCACGCGGCTCGTCGGCGCCGAGTCCGTAGAGGGCGTTCCACTGGCGGAAGATCGCGTTGATCGAAAACCGCTGGATCGCCCGTTGCCGGGCCGCGGCGCCCATCTGCTCGCGCAGCTGCCGATCGTCGCGGAGCGCGGCCACGTATGCGGAAAATTCGTCGGCGTTCGACGCGACGTAGCCGGTCACGCCGTGGATCACCACGTCGCGATTGCCGACGACGTCCGTCACCACGGCCGGAATGCCGGCAACCTGCGCTTCGATCAGCGCGACCGGCATGCCTTCCCAGCGGGAGGTCTGCACGTAGATGTCCAGTCCGGACGTGAGCGCCAGCGCCCGGGCGCGGGTCACCCAGCCGCTGCAGACGACGGCCCGGCGCTGGCCGGGATCCGCAATCTCGGCCGCGTTGCCGCCGATCCACAGAAACTCGATGTCGGCGCCGTGCAGCGTGTCGGCGAGCCGCATGAATGCTTCATGATTCTTCTGGAACGACGCGCGACCGCTCATCCCGATGACGACCTTGCGATCGTCGCGCGTTCGACGCGGCGGGATCTCCGCCACGTGGACGCCGTTTTCCACCAGGACTGCCGATTTGGGCCTGACCTTTCTTCTGATCTCGCCGAGCTCGCTGCCCGAGCAGGCGACGACGGTGCCGCCGATGCGTGCCGCGATGCGTTCGAAGCTCAGATACGCGAACTGCTTCATGCGCGACACGTCGCAGCGCAGGAACGAGAGTCCGTGCGGCGAGTAGAGGACCGTCGCATTCGGGGCGGCGATCCGGGCGGCGACCCGTCCCAGCACCCCGGCCTTCGACGAATGCAGATGAATCGCGGTCGGCTTGTACTCGCGCAGGTTGCGGATCAGCGCGCGCAAACTCCGCAGGTCCTGTGTGACGCTGACCTCGCGCACCATGTCGACGTGGACGAGCTTCACGTCGGGCCGGAACAGCGTTGAAAAATCGGCCGGCGTTTCCGGTCGGATCGAGTGCAGCACCGTGACATTGGCGCCGGTTGCCGCGGCATGATTGGCGAGATGCGTCAGCATCGAAAGCACGCCGCCACCAAACGCTTCGGCAATATGAACGATCTTTTCTGTGGTCATCTTTGGGTCCAGCGATCCGATCGCGCCTGTCATCGCCCATCGCGACGATGGGCAGCCGGTGAATCGTGCGGTCGCATCATCCGGTTCCTTGAACTATGCATTCCTAATTGATAAATGCTTGAGAGTCGTGGCCATTGAATCCCGCTGTCTAGCTCGCGTATGCGAACCGGATGAAGCGGCCGGTCGCATTGCACCGGACACGATGCAGCGCGACGAATCAATATCGCGTTCGACTACGGCGACCGGGGACGAGGTATCGGCGAAGTCCGGTCAGTGCGCGTGAATCCACTGGTCCGGATCATTGTGCAGCGCATGCGCGATCCACTGGGTGCGATGGCTTACCGAAGAAGCGATTCGGCGCCGGACGTCACGGCCCGACGACGCTATCGTGTGCCGACGCGCTGCCCGGACGACTTGCGCACGCGCGCAAGCGGATTGGAGATATAGCGAATCGCACGGTTGCTGAGCGTCGACGACGGCAGCAGGCACGCGAGTGACAGCCCGGCGACGGCTACCTTCTTCGCGGGACGCCAGAACGGATTGCGCAGCACGGTATGCCAGTAGCGTCCGGATTCGCACAGGAACCAGCGCCAGCGCCGCACGAGCGGCGCGTGATACAGCGTGCTGGCGAAGCGGGCCTTCTCGATCGCGAAGTCGAGCGGCGCGATCGGCAACGCTTCGTGCAGCCGCGTGCCGGCGAGCATGCGCAGTGTCGACCAGCGGCGTTCGGCCTTCAGCGCGCCCGTCGCGGCGTCTTCCGAATTGGTGAGTGCAAGGGCCGGCGTGTCGGCCGCTGCGTCGCCGGCCGGGCATAGATCCGGATGCTGATGCACGCGATAGCCGCCGAGCGTTGCGTCGATCATGTGCACGGCGCCGAGCAATGCGATGCCGTAGATCGCATAGAAATCCGCGCCATGCAGGTTGTCGGCCGTGACGGGCACGGGAAAAATGCGCTTGAGCGCGTCGACCCGGTACGCGTTGCCGGACGCGGGCGGCGACGGATACAGCCAGCCCGCGCGCAACAGGCGGCCGCAATCGGTGTCGACGGCCGACTGCGGCACGCTCGCGCCGGTCATCGCACCGTCCCGCGCGATCACGTCGAGCCGGAAGTGGACCTTCACGAAGTCGCCGGACGCGAACGCGGCCAGCACGCGGGCCGCGGCGTCCGCATAGAGGAGGTCGTCCGCGTCGAGCAGGATCACGTAGCGCGTCGCGACATGCTCGAGCGCGCGGTTGTACGCGGCGACCTGACCGCGATTTTCCTGGAACACCGCCGTCACGCGCTCGCCATATGAGCGGATGATGTCGCGCGAATCGTCGGTGGAACCATCGTCGACGACCAGCACGCGTACACCATGCGCGGTCTGCGCGAGCGCCGAATCGATCGCGTCGCGCAGGTATGCGCCGTGGTTGTAGTTGCAGATGGCGATGGTCAGGTCGGTCATGAACGGGTTCTGGACGAGCGAATATCGGACGGTCCGCACGTCCGGTGCCTTGCGGCGACGCCGGAGCGCGGCCGCGTCGTATGGTGGCCATGATACGCATCGCCGATCGGCGCTCGGTTCGCGAGCCTACCGTTCGGCGACGTGCTGCGTGAAAGCGCGACGAATCGTCGATTGACAGGCGGGAGCGCGCTGCTCAGGCGGGACGCATCGGTCTGTTGACGCACCGACAACCGGCCGGATCGAATGATTCAATCGAACGTATCGCGTCGTCCGCTGCGACGAGGGTGTCGCGGGCGGGCAACTCGGCCGGCACGCGGCGATTCGCGTGCGCAGGCCGACGCACGTGATGTCATTCCAGAGGAAACGATTCAATATGCGTAGCTCGCAATGCTCGTTCCGCGCCTGCGCGTTGATCGCCGGCATGTGCATGGCAGGCGCACTGTCCTGGCCGGATGGTGCTGCGGCAGCATCCAGCGCGCGTGCGCCTGGCGCGCTTCATGCGAATGTGCCGGCCGCGTACGTGCGTCCCGCCGCGGACGCGGCCGATCAGGCCGACATGCTGCAACATGCGCTGGACGCGTTGCAGCCGGGCCAGCGATTGGTATTCGCACCGGGGCGATACGTGGTCGGCCGTTCGCTGGTCGTGCGGCAGCCGAATGTGGTGGTGTCGGGCTACGGCGCGACGCTGATCGCGACCACCCCGGACGACCAGACGGTCGAGATGCGTGGCAACGGTACGGCGCTCGTCGGCTTCCGCCTTGCGGGCACCGGCACGACGCGCCTGACGACACCGGAATCGACGAAGATCGAGGTCACGGGACGCGGCGTGCAGGTGCTCGACAACGTGATCGACGGCGGCGCCGGCGCAGGCATCTTCGTGTTCGGCGGCGCGGATGTCGCGATCGTCGGCAACGAGGTGCTGTCGACGCTGGCCGACGGCATTCACATGACGCACGGCTCGCACGACGTGCTCGTGCGGGGCAATGTCGTGCGCGGCACCGGCGACGACATGATCGCCGTGGTGAGTTACCAGGCGGAAGGCGTGCTGACGCGCAACGTGCTGATTACCGGCAATTCGCTGGAAGGCAACCCGTGGGGCCGGGGTATCACGGTGGTGGGCGGCGCGAATGTCACCATCTCGAACAACATCGTGCGCAACGTGCAGGTGAGCGCGGGGATTCTCGTCGCGCAGGAAGACAGCAACCGCACTTACGGTGCGTCGGACGTGCGCATCGAGAACAACGTGATCGCGGACATCCAGACGGCGACGGGCCGCACCGATCCGCGCCCGATCACGCAGCAGGCGGCGATCGAGGTCAGCACGTGGTCGGGTTCGGTGTCGCGTGTGACCGTGATCGGCAACCGCGTGTCGAATGCGCGCTTCGACGGCATTCGCCTGTGGGGGAACGTGTCCGGCGTGCGGCTCGCCGACAACCAGCTGTCGGGAATCGGCGGCATGGCGGTGCGGGTCGGCCCCGGCAAGGATTGCGCGAGCGATGGGCCGTCGCAGCCCTCGGCAAACCCGGTGAAAGGGGCGACGTGTGCGACGGCGCATCAGTCGACGGCGACCGGTGCCGACGCGCTCGGTGCGGATCCGTCGTCGCTGCCGCGCGTGCGAGAGGCCGTCAGGCAGGCGCGTTGGTCGCAGCGAAGCATCGATTGACCGCGCGCCCGGCGCGATTCGCACGCGCCTGTCGACCACGCTTATCGAACGGCGTCGCGTTCCGCCGCTTCCTCATGCGGCTCGTCGGGTTCGCACGGTGAACGTGGCGCAAGCTGCGCGGTTCCGACGACCGGTCGTCCATACCGATCGTCAAACCGCACGATATCGTCTTCGCCGAGATAGTCGCCGGACTGCACCTCGATGATCTCGAGCGGGATCCGGCCGGGATTCTCGAGACGGTGGACCTCGCCGACGGCAATGTAGGTCGATTCGTTCTCGCTGAGCAGGAACGTCTCGTCGCCGCGCGTGACCTTCGCGGTGCCGCGCACGACGATCCAGTGCTCGGCGCGGTGATAGTGCATTTGCAGCGACAGTTGCTTGCCGGGTTCGACGACGATCCGCTTCACCTGGAACCGCTCGCCGAGATCGATCGAATCGTAGTGTCCCCACGGCCGCTGCACCTTGCGGTGCTCGCTCGCCTGCGGGCGCTGCTCGGTCTTCAGGCGCGCGACGATGTTCTTCACGCGCTGCACGTCGTGCTTGTTCGCGACCAGCACCGCATCGGGCGTCTCGATCACGACGACGTCCTTCATCCCGACGCATGCAATCAGCCGGCCTTCCGAGCGCACGAAACTGTCCTGCGTGTCCTCGAACACGATCGGGCCGCGTGCGACGTTGCCCTGATCGTCCTTCGGCATGATTTCCCAGATCGCATCCCAGGTGCCGACGTCCGACCAGCCGGCCGAAAGCGGCACGACGATGCCTTCGATGCCGAGGTCGGGGCTCTCCGCGAGGCGCTCCATGACCGCGTAGTCGATCGAGTCGGCCGGGCACGCGTCGAAGGCCGCCGCGTCGATCCGGAAGAACGGATCCTCGGCGATGCCCGCCCGCCATGCCGCGTCGCAGGCCGCATGGATGTCGGGCGCGAGCGCGCGGATCGCCTTCAGCCAGATCGATGCGCGCGTGACGAAAATGCCGCTGTTCCACCAGTAATCGCCGGAATGCAGGTAGCGCTCGGCGAGCGCGGCGTTCGGCTTCTCGACGAAGCGCCCGATCGTATAGCCGCCGTGTCCGCCGAGTCGGCCGGCGCGCGGTTCGCCGACCTGGATGTAGCCGTAGCCGGTTTCCGCGCGACGCGGCAGCACGCCGAGCGTGACGATCGCACCTTCCTGCGCGTAGCGCGCCGCGCGCCCGATCGCTTCGTGGAACGCGCCGACGTCGCCGATCACGTGATCGGCCGGCATGACCGCGAGAATGGGATCGTCCGCGAGCACACTGGCGTCGAGCGCCGCGAGCGTCAGCGCGGGCGCCGTATTGCGTGCGGCCGGCTCGAGCAGGATGCGTGCGGGCGCGGCGCGTCCGAGCACCTGGGCGGCGCTCATGATGCGATGCTGTTCGCCGCATACCAGCAGCAGCGTGTCGCCGAGCGACGCGTTCGCGATGCCGTTCAGACGGCGCGCGGTCGCCGACAGCGGCGATTCGTTCGAAGTCAGCTCGATCAGTTGCTTCGGATACTGCTCGCGCGACAGCGGCCAGAGCCGCGTGCCCGAGCCGCCAGCGAGAATGACGGGCAGGATGCGGGGCAGCTCGGGTTCGGGAACCGGGCGAAGGGTGGGGGTCATCGATTGGCTCCGGTATCGGCGGGCAGCCGGTTGTGCGTGCGGCCGTCGGCGCGCGCGTCGTCGTTTCGCGAGCGCGGCGCCGAGACGGTCCGCGACAGCAGCTTGCGCAGCGCGCCCGCGGCGCGGTCGGCCGGCCGGACGAGACCGACGAACGGCGCGCCCTGTTCGAGATAGGGGCCGTAGGCCTTGCGGAATCCGAAGCGTTTGTAGAACGCCTGGCGCTGAGCGGGAACGTGCGTGCGTACCGCCACGTCGGGCCATGCGGCCTGCGCGGCCGTGAGCGCGCGCTGCATCAGTTGCTCGAGGGTGGCGTCGTCGCGACATGTCTCGCTCGTGAGCACCTTGTCGATCACGACGTCCGGATCGACGTCGTCGCCGGGTAGCACGCGCGCGTACGCGACGACTTCGATCATGTCGCCCGTGTGCATGCGCGCGAACACGTGCAGCGCATGCGCATCCTTGCCGTCGATGTCGAGATGCGTGTGCGCGTCCTCGACCACCAGCACTGCGTTGCGCGAGCGCAGGATTGCATAGAGATCGACGGCGCTCAGATGTTCGAATTCACAACAATGCCATTCCATGATGCGGTCCTCGTGTGAAGCCTTCAGCACGCCGAGCCGCACGAACGCGTTCGTGCGGTACGGCGCGGCGATGCCCATGATGCGGATGCGGCGTGCGCCGGTCTGTTCGAAAGCCTACTCACCCACCCGTTTCACGCGGGCCGGCGCGGGCTGCGCGGCGCATCCGCGTGCCGCGAGCGGAGCAATGTGCGGTAGCACACAATGGCCGCGTGGAGGCTTTTCCATAATTGGCCTGTCGCGACGGTCCGCTGCGAAGCACGCAGCACGGGTCGCCGGCATCGAACGCGATTGAAGAACCGGGGGGTGTACTTGAAGATTGCGATTGCTCACGACCGACGGCTCGTACATCGCGGCGCTGGGCGCACACGGTCGACTGCCGCATGCAGGCCAACGTCTGCTGCTTCACCGATTGCCTCGCGCGGTGCAGGTTCGTCATTCGGACACCGTTGTTTCGGCGCACCGGCCGGCACGTGCATACTTGCTACTGCGCGTTACCCGACTCTTTCGATTCGCATTCAGGCCCGCGCCGGCACGTTGCCTGTCGCGTTGGCGCGACGGCAGCGACAGCGCGTGCGCGTCATGCGTGGCGGTGATGCTGCGTCGCGCAATGACGTGGACGACACAAACAGGTTTGCCGGCGATCGCCGACGCACCGCCGCGGCGCGAAATCCGCGATCGGCCGAAACGGCACGGTGCGGCGACGCCCGGCCCGGTGCGCGACGGCCACGCGTTTCGTTACGACGATGTAACGACTGCGCACGGTTCGCCGGCATTCGATGTGACATTCAGGTGTCGCGCGACGCATGCGATTACCGACGCCTGAAAAACACTGCGCGGTTCTTGCACGCGATTTCGTCAAGAATTGCAGGCAATGGGCGGTGCCGATCTTGCAGAAAAGTAGTATTTGCCACTGATTGATGCGAATGGTCGTAGATAATCAAATCTGAGTCGCTAAATGCGGCCGCGCCGGCGGGGCGGTTGCGTAACCGGCTGAATCGATGTTTATCGTTTGGTAACAAGCCCTCACGATACGGGGTGTAAATTCAGGAGTGGATGAAATGAGTCAGCCATTCCGAAAGCGGGTTGGCGGCCGTCCAGTTCAGCATCGAGCGCGACTGTCGTGTACGACGCGACGCAAATGCGGACGGAATTCCCGTTTGCCGACGTGCTCCGCCTGACGGCGCGTCGCATCAAAGCCGGAACGCCGTGGCTCCCGCGGCCGCGCGTTCCCTTCGAGTTCGATGACAACGAGGCCGGATGAAATTCGGCTCGACCTCCGGGGGCTCTCGCCGTGTGCAGTTTCGATCTTCGCCAAAGCTGCGGAAACGCAGCACGGATCGGCGGCCATGCGCCGCCGCCCGCAGCGCACGCGAACGGTTCGCAGAGTGGAGAAAGTGATGGTTCGCTATGAATATGCCAATAACGCGCGATAAGAGCGCTGGCGCGGGGAGGACTACCGGGCAGCGTCCTTTGATTTACTGGACGCAGTCACCGTCCGTCATGCTTCGCAAGGAACTCGCGCGACGCGACTGGAAAGTGACGATCGTCGCGCACGCGAGCGAGTTGCGCGACACCTCCGGCGAAATCACCTGCGGCATCCTCGACCTGAGCGGCGGCCACGCCGACGCGATCGGCAGCATCGCGTCCACCTGCGCGTCGATGCGCGATGTCGTGTGGGTCGCGCTCGTCGAGACCGGTCAGACCGCGTCCCCGAACGTGCGCGCGCTATTGCGCGACTATTGCTTCGACTACATCACGTTGCCCGCGTCGCATCAGCGGATCGCCGACACGGTCGGCCATGCGTACGGGATGGAATGCCTGTTCGCACGCGATCGCGAACGCCTCGAATCGCAGGAGAACGGCATCGTCGGCACCTGCAGCGCGATGCTGCGGCTGTTTGATACGGTACGGCGTTTCGCGCGTACGGACGCACCGGTGTTCGTGTTCGGCGAGACGGGAACCGGCAAGGAGCTGACGGCCGTCGCGATCCATCGTCATTCGGAACGGCGCAACGGCCCGTTCGTCGCGGTCAACTGCGGCGCGATCCCACCGCACCTGCTGCAATCGGAACTGTTCGGCTACGAGCGCGGCGCGTTTACCGGCGCGAACGCGCGCAAGGCCGGCTACGTCGAAGCCGCGAACGGCGGCACGCTGCTGCTCGATGAAATCGGCGATCTGCCGCACGAGAGCCAGGCGAGCCTGCTGCGCTTCCTGCAGGAGCGTGCGATTCATCGCCTCGGCGGCAGCGATCCGGTGCCGGTCGACGTGCGGATCGTCTCCGCCACGCACGTCGACCTGCGCGAGGCGATGGAAGAAGGGCGGTTTCGCGCGGATCTGTTCCACCGCCTTTGCGTGATGCGCATCGACCAGCCGCCGCTGCGTGCGCGCGGCAAGGACATCGAACTGCTCGCGCATCACATGCTCGAACGCTTTCGCGGTGACGCGCGCCATCGCGTGCGCGGCTTCTCGACGGATGCGATCACGGCGCTCTACAAGCACGACTGGCCGGGCAATGTCCGCGAACTGATCAACCGTGTGCGGCGCGCGGTCGTGATGACGGAAGGACGCCTGATCACCGCGCAGGACCTCGAGCTCGAATACTGTCTCGACGCGGCCTCGCCTTCCGTCGCCGACATCCGCAAGTCGATCGAGCGCGAAGCGATCGAAACCGCACTGCTGCGCACGCGCGGCCGCGTCGCTGCTTCCGCGCGCGAGCTCGGCGTGTCGCGCGCGACGCTCTATCGCTGGATGGAAGCGTACGGCATCGAGCGGCCGCGCGGCACGGGATCGTCGGACTGACGCGCGGCGGGGCCGCGCGACCGCATGAGCGACGCCGGCCGCGTCAGCCGGCCGGCGCGGCGCGTACGGTTCGTGAGGCGTTGACCGCGCGGATATCGACGGTCGGCGGCGCGCCGGCGCCCGATCTGTCGCCCGTGTCGTCGAGCGGCACGAGCGCGACGCGTGCCGGCGTGCCGGGGGCGAGATCGAACCAGTCGTCGCGCGGCACGAAGCCCGGCGCGTCGATCTGCACGTGACGTGCGACGTGACGCGTGTCGATGTCGACGTGCCACGTGTCGCCGATGCGCGACACGCAGGCCTCGATGCCGGGCTCACGGCGTGCGAACACCGCAGGATGCGTGCGGGACGGGAAGTAGAACGCCTGCGACAGCAGCGTGCCGTCGTCGGCGCGCAATGTCGCGACGACGGTGTCGTGCTCGCACGGGCCGAAGCGATACGCGTAGGTCCAGTCGAAGAAGCGGCCGAGCAATTCGGCCGAACCGAGCCGCACCGTGTCGTGCGCGGCGATCCGGACCGGCCCGCCGGCCCGCGCGACCGGCGTGCGGCCGTCGCGCAGCGCGACCAGCTCGACGGCCGCCGAC
>NZ_VWWG01000228.1:0-8394 GCF_011753085.1 Burkholderia sp. Tr-862 | reverse complement strand
ACTTCCGCGAGCCCGTCGGCGTCGGCATTGCCGACCCTCTCCGTTCCGGGCGCCTCCATCGACGCGGCGACACCGAGGCCACCCATCGCGCCCAACCCGGCGCCGCAGGCCCAGCCGTTCACCGCCCCGCCGGCTGCCGCTGCTTCGCCGTCGAGTTGGGCCATGCCCGGCGCCGGCGCAATGCCCACGACGACCGGCACCGCGATCCCTGCCGTCACGACCGCGCCGCTCCCGGCCGCAACGCTTCCCGCGGCCACGCTGCCGACTGCAGTCGATCCCGCCGCGCTCGCGGAATCGAGCGCCCCGGCCACCGACGCACCAGCCGCGCCCGAACGCCCGCCGCGTCCGAACGCATTCGAATTCCACGCGCCCGCCTCGTTCAACGTCGAACTGCCGACGCTCGATCTGCTCGAGCCCGCCTCCGACGACGTCGAACCGATCACCGAAGAACATCTCGCGCAGACGGGCCAGGTGATCGAACAGCGCCTGCAGGAGTTCAAGGTACCGGTGACGGTGGTCGGCGCATCGGCGGGTCCGGTGATCACGCGCTTCGAGATCGAACCCGCGCTCGGCGTGCGCGGCAGCCAGATCGTCGGCCTGATGAAGGACCTGTCGCGCGGCCTCGGCCTCACGTCGATCCGCGTCGTCGAGACGATTCCCGGCAAGACCTGCATGGGTCTCGAACTGCCGAACGCGAAACGCCAGATGATCCGCCTGTCGGAGATCCTCGAATCGCGCCAGTACCAGCACTCGACGTCGCAACTGACGATCGCGATGGGCAAGGACATCACCGGCCACCCGGTCGTCACCGATCTCGCGAAGGCGCCGCACATGCTGGTCGCCGGGACGACGGGCTCCGGCAAGTCGGTCGCGATCAACGCGATGATCCTGTCGCTGCTGTACAAGGCGACGCCCGAGGACGTGCGACTGATCATGATCGACCCGAAGATGCTCGAGCTGTCGGTCTACGAAGGCATCCCGCACCTGCTCGCGCCGGTCGTCACGGACATGAAGCTCGCGGCGAACGCGCTGAACTGGTGCGTCGGCGAAATGGAGAAGCGCTACCGGCTGATGTCGGCCGTCGGCGTGCGCAACCTCGCGGGCTTCAACCAGAAGATCCGCGACGCGGAAGCGAAGGAAAAGAAGATCGGCAACCCGTTCTCGCTGACGCCCGAAGATCCCGAGCCGCTGTCGAAGTTGCCGCTGATCGTCGTCGTGATCGACGAGCTGGCCGACCTGATGATGGTCGCCGGCAAGAAGATCGAGGAGCTGATCGCCCGTCTCGCGCAAAAGGCGCGCGCGGCCGGCATCCACCTGATCCTCGCGACGCAGCGCCCGTCCGTCGACGTGATCACCGGCCTCATCAAGGCCAACATCCCGACGCGCGTCGCGTTCCAGGTGTCGTCGAAGATCGACTCGCGCACGATCCTCGACCAGATGGGCGCCGAATCGCTGCTCGGCCAGGGCGACATGCTGTTCCTGCCGCCGGGCACCGGCTACCCGCAGCGCGTGCACGGCGCATTCGTCGCCGACGAGGAAGTGCACCGGATCGTCGAATACCTGAAGCAATTCGGCGAGCCGCAGTACGAGGAAGGGATTCTGGACGGCCCCGCTGCCGACGGTGCGACGCAGGATCTGTTCGGCGACGCGCCGGATGCGGAAGCCGATCCGCTGTACGACGAAGCGGTCGCGTTCGTCGTGCGCACGCGACGCGCGTCGATCTCGTCGGTGCAGCGTCAGCTGCGCATCGGCTACAACCGTGCCGCGCGCCTCGTCGAGCAGATGGAAGCGGCCGGACTCGTGTCGGCGATGGGCATCAATGGCAGCCGCGAGGTGCTCGTGCCGGCCGCGGCCGACTGAGCATGGCGGCCGCATGGCCGCCGACGATCGTTACGGGCACCCCGCGCAAGCGGCCACCCGACACTGAAAGGGCGCTGCCGAGGCAGCGCCCTTCGTGCATTTATTGCGCCACCGGCACCAGCTTGAAGTCGACCGGGCTGCCGAGCGCCACCTTCTGCGGATTCGGGCCGAGCTGCCCCGTTTCGACATCGCGGCTGAACACGTAGAACGTGTCGCTGTCCTGGTTGCCGACGATCAGCCACTTGCCGGTCGGATCGATCAGGAATTCGCGCGGCGTCTTGCCGAGGCTCGACTGGCGGCCCACGCGCTTCAACCGGCCGTCGGCCTGGTTCACCGCGTAGATCACGATGTCGTTCACGTCGCCGCGGTTGGTCACGTACAGGAAGCGGCCGTCCGGCGACAGGTGGATCGCGCCGCCGCCGACCTTGCCCTTGAAGCCCGGCACCGTCATCGGCAGCGTCTCGACCGGCGTCAGCTTGCCGTCGTGGTAGCTGAACACCTCGACCGATGCGTTGAGTTCGCTCGTCACGTATGCGAACCGGCCATCGGCGCCAAACACCATGTGACGCGGGCCGGAGCCGGCCTTCACGGGCGTGTAGCGCGTGTCGGTCGGGCTGATCAGCCCGCGGCTGCCGTCCACCGTGTAGCGGTAGCCATAAAGCTTGTCCGCGCCGAGGTCCTGCACGAACAGGTAGCGACCATCGGGCGAGAACACCGTCGAGTGCACGTGCGCGCCGTCCTGGCGCCCCTTCACGGGCCCCGTGCCTTCATGGTGCACGGTCAGCACAGCGGGGCCGACCGCGCCGCCGTCGCGGGTCGGGAACACTGCGAAGCTGCCGCCCGGATCGGCCGCGACCGAGTAGTTGGCCGTGACGAGGTACTTGCCGTCGGGTGACAGCGCGAGATAGCAGGGATCGTTCCCTTCCGACGAAACGCGGTCGATGAACGTGAGCGCACCCGTTTTCGGATCGAAGCCGAACGCGCTGACGCCGCCGCGCTGCGTGGCCGGTCCGTTGTCGCCGGGCAGTTCGTTGACCGCGTAGACGGTGCGACCGTCGCGGCTCGGCAACAGATAGGACGGATTTACCGTCTTCGCCGACGACACGGGCGCGACGCTGCCCGTTTTCGTATCGAAGCGGTACACGTAGATGCCGTCGCTGCCATGCCCCGTATAGGTGCCGACGAGCAGGTTGTAGACGCCGTCGGCCGGTGCCGGCGATTGTTGTGCGAAGCTGGAGGTCGCGGACAAGGAAAGCACGATCGCGAAACCTTTCATCCAGTGAGCGAGCCTAAGCGGGAACCCTCGTGTCGAAGCGCGTGCGTCATGCTCGCGTAAACGGTTGGGCATTGAATCCTCCTTGCATCGAGTCGCTTCAAGTGTTGAGATAGGACGAAACGCCGGCCGTTCATGCGCTCCGCCGCCCGGCCGAGTATACGGGGCGCGACGCCGACACGTGAAGCCCGGGCGCCGCAGCCTGCATTGTGAACTCGAATAACCCAAGGACCGCTTGCCCATGCCCGCCTTGATCGAAGACTACGCCCTCGTCGGCGACGGACACACCGCCGCGCTGATTTCGAAAGACGGCTCCGTCGACTGGCTGTGCTGGCCCCGCTTCGATTCGGGCGCCTGTTTCGCGGCGCTGGTCGGCACCCCCGAGCACGGCCGCTGGCTGCTCGCGCCAGCCGCCGATGCCGCGATCACGCACACGTCACGCCGCTACCGCGGCGACACGCTGATCCTTGAAACCGACTACGAAAGCGCCGACGGCGCCGTCACCGTGATCGACTTCATGCCGCCCGGCAACGGCTGGTCGGAACTCGTGCGGATCGTCGTCGGCCGGCACGGCACGATGAAGATGCGCATGGAACTGGTGTTGCGCTTCGACTACGGTTTCTCGATCCCGTGGGTCACGCAGCTGTCACGCGAGAACGGGATGAAAGCAATCGCCGGGCCCGATACGGTCGTGCTGCGCACGCCGGTCGAGCTCACCGGCAAGAACCTGCACACGCTCGCCGAATTCACGGTGAGCGCCGACGAGCGCATCCCGTTCTCGCTCGGCTACGCGGCGTCCCACCTGCGGCTGCCGCCCGCGCGCGACCCGCTGTCGATGCTCGCGCGCACCGAGAACTACTGGCTCGAATGGTCGGGGCGCTGCCAGGTGCAGGGCCGCTACGCGGCCGCCGTGCGCCGCTCGCTGATCACGCTGAAGGCGCTCGCGTACGAGCCGACCGGCGGCATCGTCGCGGCGCCCACCACGTCGCTGCCCGAGAAGATCGGCGGCAACCGCAACTGGGACTATCGCTACTGCTGGCTGCGCGACGCGACGATCACGCTGCTCGCGCTGATGCGCGGCGGCTACTACGACGAGGCGCGCGCGTGGCGCACGTGGCTCGGCCGCGTGATGGCCGGCTCGCCCGAGCAGATCCAGATCATGTACGGGATCGCCGGCGAGCGCCGGCTGCCGGAAATGGAGCTCGACTGGCTGCCCGGCTATCAGGATTCGAAACCGGTGCGCGTGGGCAACGGCGCCGCGAACCAGCTGCAGCTCGACGTGTTCGGCGAGATCATGGCCGCGCTGCACCTCGCGCGCGTGGGCGGCCTGCAGGCCGACGACACGGTCTGGTCCGTGCAATGCGCGCTGCTCGACCATCTCGAGAAGATCTGGCAGGAGCCCGACGAGGGCATCTGGGAAACGCGCGGCGGCCGCCGCCATTTCACGTTCTCGAAGGTGATGGCGTGGGTCGCGTTCGACCGCGCGATCAAGTCGGCGGAGATGTTCCGGCTGCCCGGCTCGCTCGACCGCTGGCGCGCGCTGCGCGACCGGATCCACGCGGACGTATGCGAGAACGCATGGCATGAAGGCAAACAGTCGTTTGCACAAAGCTACGACAGCGACGAGCTCGACGCGAGCGTGCTGCTGATGCCGCTGCTCGGCTTTTTGCCGCCGGAAGACCCGCGCATCGTCGGCACGGTCGACGCGATCGAGCGGGAATTGCTGCACGACGGGCTCGTGATGCGCTACCGCACGACCGAATACGACGATGGCCTGCCGCCCGGCGAAGGCACGTTTCTCGCATGCAGCTTCTGGCTGGTCGACAATTACGCGCTGCTCGGCCGGATCGACGACGCGCACCGGCTGTTCAGCCGGCTGCTCGCGCTGTCCAACGACCTCGGGCTGCTTGCCGAGGAATACGACCCGGTCGAAGGCCGGCTCGTCGGCAATTTCCCGCAGGCGTTCTCGCACGTGGCGTTGGTGCATACCGCCATGAACCTCATGCACCACGAAGAGGCAATGGCGCGCGCGGCAGGCCAGCCCGCACCGGCCGTGGCGACAGGGCGCTGACCGGCGGCGGGGCGGCTTCTTCATAGATCGTCAATTCGCAAAAGTTTGATGAAAAATCGGGGAAATGTTGCATTGCAACATCCATCGTTGTCCGATATGATCAACTCGATTGTCCGGCCGCACTGCAATATGGCCGGTCGCTGACCCACACGGCACGCCGCGACGCACCACACCGCCCCTGCGCACCGTCCCCCAAGCGGGAGTAGTCTGCATGCTTTACCAACTGCACGAATTCCAGCGGGCCATGCTGAGCCCGCTCACGGCCTGGGCCCAGGCCGCCTCCAAGTCGTTCGCCAATCCGTCCAGCCCGTTCTCGCTGATGCCCGGCGCGACGCGGATGGCGGCCGCTTACGAGTTGATGTACCGGCTCGGCAAGGATTACGAGAAGCCCGAATTCAACCTGCACCAGATCGTCAAGGACGGCCACAACATCCCGATCGTCGAGCAGACGATCGTCGAGAAGCCGTTCTGCCGGCTGCTGCGGTTCAAGCGCTACTCGGACGACGCCGACGCCGTCACGCAACTGAAGGACGAGCCGGTCGTGCTGGTCTGCGCGCCGCTGTCGGGCCACCATTCGACGCTGCTGCGCGATACCGTGCGCACGCTGCTGCAGGATCACAAGGTGTACATCACCGACTGGATCGATGCGCGGATGGTGCCGGTCGAGGTTGGCCCGTTCCACCTGCACGACTACGTCGCGTACATCCAGGAATTCATTCGTCACATCGGCGCGCGCAACCTGCACGTGATCTCCGTGTGCCAGCCGACGGTGCCGGTGCTCGCGGCGATCTCGCTGATGGCGAGCCGCGGCGAGGACACCCCGCTCACGATGACGATGATGGGTGGCCCGATCGACGCGCGCCGCAGCCCGACGTCGGTGAACTCGCTCGCGACGCAGCACTCGACCGCGTGGTTCGAAAACAACGTGATCCACACGGTGCCCGCGAATTATCCGGGCGAAGGCCGCCACGTGTATCCGGGCTTCCTGCAGCACACGGGCTTCGTCGCGATGAACCCGGAGCGCCACGCGCAATCGCACTGGGACTTCTACCAGAGCCTGCTGCGCGGCGACGAGGAAGACGCCGAAGCGCACCGCCAGTTCTACGACGAATACAACGCGGTGCTCGACATGGCCGCCGAGTACTACCTCGAGACGATCCGCGTCGTGTTCCAGGAATTCCGGCTCGCGGAAGGCACGTGGGATGTCGAAGGCGAGCGCGTGCGTCCGCAGGACATCAAGCACACCGCGCTGATGACGATCGAGGGTGAGCTCGACGATATCTCGGGCAGCGGCCAGACGCACGTCGCGCACGAGCTGTGCACGGGCATCCCGCAGGACCATCGCCGCAGCCTGACCGCGGAGAAGTGCGGTCACTACGGGATCTTCTCGGGCCGCCGCTGGCGCACGATCATCTACCCGCAACTGCGCGACTTCATCCGCGAGCATGCGCCGGAACCGAAGAACGGCGCGACGAAGACGCCCGCCGAGACGCCCGCCGATGCACCGGCCACGACAACCCTCGCCGCCGTGCCGTCCAGCAAGCAGCCCGAAACGACGCGTGCCCCCGTCGCGAAACGCGTGCGTGCGAAGGCCCCGGCCGCGACGGTTGCCCCCGCCAGGACGGCAACCGTGAAGGCCGCGCCGGCCGCGAAAAGCGCGGGCAGCACGCGGGTCAAACCCGTTCGCGCGCGCAAGGCCGCCTGACGCGCCGCATTCCGACGCAAAAACGCCGCCGTTGCTTGTTGGGCACGGCGGCGTTTTCTTATGCAGCGAGCGGCCGCGAGTGGGCCGCTCATCGGCGCACGGCTCAGCGTCGCAGCAGATACGCGAGCAGCACCTCGGTGTTCATCCTGACCATTTCCGCACGCTCGTCGGCTTCGCTGAAGTCGCGCCCCAGCGTCGCGGCGAGCGTGAACCGGTTCGACACGATGTAGTAGCCGAGTCCCGACAGCGTCACGTAGAAGTGCAGCGGATCGACGTCGCCGCGGAACAGGCCGGCCTTCTGGCCGCGCATCAGCACGTTGCCGAGCTTCGCGACGATCGGCGACATCATCTCGCGGATCCGCGTCGACTTGTGCAGGTAGCGCGCTTCGTGCAGGTTCTCGTTGTTGATGAGCCGCAGCAGCTCAGGATGATCGCGGTAGTAATCCCAGATGAAATGCGCAAGCCGCGTGACGGCTTCGACGGGTGCGACGCCATCGAGATCCAGCACGCGCTCCGCGTCGGTCAGCGCGGAGAACGCGTGCTCGAGCACGGCCGTAAACAGCTGCTCCTTGCTGCCGAAGTAGTAATAGAGCATGCGCTCGTTGGTTTCGGCCCGGCGTGCGATCTGATCGACGCGTGCGCCGAACAGCCCTCCACTCGCGAACTCTTCGGCTGCCGCCATCAGGATGCGACGGCGCGTACCTTCAGGATCTCTTTTGATTTTTGGCTGATTCATGTGGCGTTTTGCTATGTGAGCCGCGTGATCCGGACCGGCACCCCCACCGCCTCGGCGCCGGCCGCCCTGGAACGGGCGCACCACGTGCGGCCGCCCTCCTGCTGAGCCCCTGCAAAAAAGCGGTTCGATTATGCGCACAGACGGCGTCCAGCGCAATGCGGGAAATCGGCGATAATCAAGGTTTGGCAAACCTTTCCGGCCGCGCCACACGCGGCCGAGAGCCATTCGGCGCCGCAGCGCCCGTTGTCACCGTGACTGATTCCAAGACCCTCGCGGATCGCATCGAAGATCTGCTTCCCCAGACGCAATGCACGAAGTGCGGCTATAACGGCTGCCGTCCGTACGCCGACGCGATCGCCGCCGGCGACGCGAACTACAACCAGTGCCCGCCCGGCGGCGCCGAAGGCATCGCGCGCCTCGCGAGCCTGCTCGGCAAGCCCGTGATCCCGCTGAACCCCGTCAACGGCACCGAGCATCCGCGCGCCGTCGCGTTCATCGACGAAAGCCTGTGCATCGGCTGCACGCTGTGCATGCAGGCGTGCCCGGTCGACGCGATCGTCGGCGCACCGAAACAGATGCACACGATCGTCGAATCGCTGTGCACGGGCTGCGACCTCTGCGTGCCGCCCTGCCCGGTCGACTGCATCGCGATGGTCCCCGTGACCGGCGAGCGCACCGGCTGGGACGCGTGGTCGCAGCAACAGGCGGACGCCGCGCGCGAACGCCACGACCGCCGGCTCGCCCGCCAG
>NZ_VWWG01000227.1:0-8506 GCF_011753085.1 Burkholderia sp. Tr-862 | reverse complement strand
GTCGGCGCGACCGGCGCCGGGGCGACCGGTGCCGGCGCGCCGTCGCGCAGGCGCAGCACGCCGGCCGCGAACTCGCGGTTGCCGAGCACGGAGAAGAACGTGCCGACGGCCAGCGATAGCCGGCCGAAGAAGGACAGGTTGGTTTCGGGCATGGGGTCTGGACTCCTGTGGGCTCGCGAGCGGCGAGCATCTTGCCTGGGCGCCCGGCGACGGCGTGCGATTGCGCACTGCCGCCGCCCGGCGCGTGATTCGGACGCGCCCTCTCGGGTGCGGAAAACCCGTATTTTGCCCTGTGGCGGGCGAATCGGGCAGAAGTTGGGGGACAGAACATGGCGGCCCGGCGGTTTCGCGCCGCGCCGGATTATGTCGGACTACCGGCTATCGGCGGCCGACCGCGATGTTGCAGCGCGTCAGCGCGGCGTGCGGCGGCGCGCCGCCTTCGCTTCGAAATCGCGTGACAGCATGCCGAGCGTGACCTCGCCGAAGCGCGCGAGCAGCACCGCCTCGGCCTCTTTCAGCGTGGCCGACAGATGCGCGTTGACCGCCTGTTCGACCAGGCATTCGGGCGCATCCTCGGACACCAGATCCGAAAACACCGGCGGCTCGCCCACCGCGCGATAGACGTCGAGCAGCGTGATGTCGTCGAGCGCGACGGCGAGCGCCCAGCCGCCGCCGTGGCCTTTTTCCGACTGCACATAGCCGCTATCGCGCAAGCCGCCGAGCAGGCGCCGCACGACGACCGGATTCGTGCCCAGCATCGCCGCGATCGCCTCCGACGTCAGCGGGCCATCGGCCTGGTCCATGTGGATCAGCGCATGCAGCATGCGCGACAAACGGCTATCGGTTCTCATCGCCGGACTGCTCCCACTCTCGAAACTCCTGAAGTTGCATGAATGATACCATCGACCTATCATGCAACTTCTCGTGTTTCATGAGTTGACCGCCATCGAAGCACGTTCTTCGCTGGCACGGATTCCGGAAAGGAGTGAACACATGCAGAACCATCATGAAGTGATCGTGATCGGCGGCAGCTTCGCCGGGCTGTCGGCCGCGATGCAACTGGCGCGCGCGCGACGCCGCGTGCTCGTGATCGATGCCGGGCGGCCGCGCAATCGTTTCGCGGAGCACGCGCACGGCTTTTTCGGGCAGGACGGCAAGCCGCCGGCGCGGATCGTCGCCGACGCCGCCGCGCAACTCGCGGCCTATCCGACCGTGCAGCGGATCGCCGGCGAAGCGCGCACCGCCGAGCGCGATGCGAGCAGCCGCTTTCATGTGACGCTCGCGGACGGCAGCCGCGCCAGCGCCGACCGGCTGATCCTCGCGACCGGCATCCGCGACGCATTGCCCGCGCTGCCGGGTCTTGCGCAACGCTGGGGCGTCAGCGTGCTGCATTGTCCGTATTGCCATGGGTACGAGGTGTCGGATCGGCAACTCGGCGTGCTGGCCACGCATCCGCTGTCCGTGCATCAGGCGATCCTGATTCCGGACTGGGGGCCGACGACGTGGTTCACGCAAGGCATGGTCGAAGCGAATGAAGAGGAAGCCGCGTTGCTGGGCGCACGTGGCGTGCGTATCGAGCGATCACCGGTCGTCGACATCCTCGGCGACGCACCGCGTATCGAAGCGTTACGGCTCGCCGACGGGCAGGTCGTGCCGATCGATGCGCTGTTCATCGGCGCGCGTACGGAGATGGCGAGCGATCTCGCGCAACAGCTCGGCTGTGCGTTCGACGAAGGGCCGCTCGGCGTGGCGATCCGCGTCGATACGTGGAAGCAGACGAGCGTTCCCGGCGTGTTCGCGGCCGGCGATGCGTCGAGCCTGATGACGAATGCGACGTTCGCGTCGGCATCGGGCGTCGCCGCCGGGGTGGGCGCGCATCGTTCGTTGATTTTCGGGCTGGACGCGTGACGGGTACGAAGCCGCATGTCGGTTGATGCCGTGTAGCGCTATCGTCTTCACGCGATGTGTTGTTTAATGCTCCGCAACGCCAGCATTAAGAGACATGCAATGCTCGATCTCGAAGACCTTCGACTCGTCCGCGCGATCGGCGCGTCGCGCTCATTGGCATCCGCCGCGCGATTGCTCGACCTCACGCCGCCCGCGGTCACGATCCGCCTGCAGCGGATGGAGGCTCGGCTGGACGTACGCCTGGCCGTGCGACAGCCGAAAGGCATCGCATTGACCGACGAAGGTCAGCGGCTGTATCAGGAAGCCGTCGAGATTCTCGAGCGCGTCGAGGCACTGCCGGTCAACATCTCGGGCGATCACGGCGACGTGCAGGGCACGCTGCGCGTCGTCGCGCCGTTCGGCTTCGGACGCAAGTACGTCGCGCGGATCGTGCGTGACGTGCAGCGCGCGCATCCGAAGCTCGAGATCTCGCTGCACCTGTCGGAGAGCCCGCTGGGCAGTGCGTCGGGCGCGGATGTGGTCGTGCATGTCGGCACCCTGAAGTCGTCGTCGTGGATCGGCTATCCGCTCGCACCCAACGAGCGCTTCCTGTGCGCGAGCCCCGGTTACGCGCGTCGCATCGGCGACCTGAACCATCCGTCCGACCTCGCCCGCTACGACTGCCTGTGCCTGCGCGAGAACGACGAGGACGTCCCGCGCTGGCACTTCTCGCAACCCGGCGACAACAAGGGCGAACCCAGGCGGTCCGCGGTGATCCGCGTCACGGGCGCGCTTTCGTCGAACGACGGCACCGTCATCACCGACTGGGCACTGGCCGGGCTCGGCATCGTGGAGCGCTCGGAATGGGACGTCGCGCCGCTGCTGGCGAACGGCAAGCTGGTGCGGCTGCTGCCCGACTGGCATCTGCCGCCCGCGCCGGTGACCGCGCTGCTGCCGTCGCGCACCGGCCGCTCCGCGCGGCAACGGGTTTTTCTCGACGCCGCGAAGCAATTTCTCGATCCGCCGCCATGGCGCGGCAAGGCATGAGCGGCTTTCCACGATTAAATGCTGCTTAATGATCGATTTGGCATGCGTTAAACACGCGGCTTGCCAACCGCCCTACAGTGTTCGCTGTCGGCAACCCACGAGGCAACGCACCATGGGCATCCCACCCCTCAACACCCCCGCCGCATTGATCGACGTCGATCGCATGCGCAACAACATCGCGCGCATGCAGGCGCATCTCGACGCGCTGGGCGTCAAGTTCCGGCCGCACGTGAAGACCACCAAGTGCCGACAGGTCGTCGACGCGCAGATCGCGGCCGGCGCGCAAGGCATCACGGTGTCGACGCTGAAGGAAGCCGAACAGTTCTTCGCCGCCGGCGTGCGCGACATCGTCTACGCGGTCGGGATGATTCCGGCCAAGCTGGGCCAGGCGCTGGCGCTGCGCCGCCAGGGCTGCGACCTGAAGATCGTCGCCGACAGCCTGGAGACCGCGAACGCGATCGCCGAATTCGGGCGCCAGCACGGCGAGCGCTTCGACGTGTGGATCGAGGTCGACGTCGACGGCCACCGTTCGGGGATTCGGCCCGACGACGGCCTGCTGATCGACGTCGGCCGCGCGCTGGTCGACGGCGGCATGGCGCTCGGCGGCGTGCTCGCTCACGCCGGCTCCAGTTATGAATACGACACGCGCGACGCGCTGGTCGCGATCGCCGAACAGGAGCGCAGCCGCACCGTGCACGCCGCCGAGCGCCTCAGGGCGGCCGGCTTGCCCTGCCCGGTGGTGAGCATCGGTTCGACGCCGACCGCGCTGTCCGCGGCGAACCTCGACGGGGTGACGGAAGTCCGCGCCGGCGTATACGTGCTGTTCGACCTCGTGATGCACAACATCGGCGTGTGCGCGCAGGCCGACATCGCGCTGTCGGTGCTGACCACCGTCATCGGACACCAGGAAGAAAAAGGCTGGGCCATCGTCGACGCGGGCTGGATGGCGATGAGCCGCGATCGCGGCACCCAGCGGCAGGCGCGGGATTTCGGCTACGGGCAGGTGTGTACCGAAGACGGCGACGTGCTCGGCGAGTACGTCATGAGTTCGGCCAATCAGGAGCACGGCATCGTGTCGCGCATCGATACGCCCGACACGGGCATCGCGCAGCGGTTTCCGATCGGGACCCGTTTGCGGATCCTGCCGAACCACGCGTGCGCGACGGGTGCGCAACATCCGGAATACCACGCGCTGAGCAGCGACGGCACGACACAGACCTGGCCGCGCTTCTACGGGTGGTGAGCGTCACGAGCACGGTAGCCGGTACCACGATCCAATGCCCGGCTCCTTCATCCGGACTGGATTGACAGTTTGTCTACATTTGTACAAACTATAAACATTGCGATTCGCATTGCCCCACAGGCTCGCCCACCCATGCCCACAAACGCTCAACTCCTTCTTCTCGACCGCGATGTGGTCGAACCGGCCCTTCAAGCCGAACAAGTGACGGCGGCCGTGCGCGAAGCCTTCGTGCTGCATAGTCGACGCGCCGGACGCGTATTCCCGGTCGTCCGCGAGAAGCTGCATACCGGCGGCGTATTCGGGATCAAGTCGGGCGACGTCGCGAGCCAGGATCTGCTCGGTTTCAAGGCGGCCGGGTTCTGGCCCGGCAATCGGGGCCGCGGTGGCGAACCGCATCAGGCGACGATCGCGCTGTTCGATCCGGCCACCGGCCGCCCGCTCTGCATCATGGACGGCAACGCGGTCACCACGGCCCGGACCGGTGCGGCAGGCGGCCTCGGGCTGCAGGCGCTCGCCCGCCGCGACAGCACGCGCATCTGCGTGTTCGGCACCGGCGTGCAGGCGCGCGTCCAGCTCGACTATGCGATCAGGCTGCTGCCGCAACGGTGCTCGGTGCAGTACGTGAACGTCAGCGGCGAAATCGATCCGGAGTTCGAATCGGCATTCCGCGAACGCTGCGACATCCGCGTCGCACGAGACCGCAACGATGCGGTGGCCGACAGCGACGTGGTCATCACGGCGACACCGGGCGGCGGCCCGCTGTTCGATGCGGATGCGGTGCAGCCAGGTACGCATCTGACTTGCGTGGGCGCGGATACCGCGGGCAAGCGCGAACTTCCCGAACGCGTATTGGAGCGTGCGCGGATTTTCGTGGACGATCACGAGCAGGCGCGCAGCATGGGCGAGTGTCAGTGGGCGCCGGATTTGCCGCGCACTGAAATCGGCGACGTGCTCTCGGGGGCTGTGTCGGTCGATCGCGCGGCGAGCGAGATCACCGTGTTCGACATGACGGGGCTCGCGCTGCAGGACCTGACCGTTGCGCGTTTCCTGTATCGGCACGCTGTCGAGCGCGGCGCGGGACGCGCCATCCCGTGGCCGTGGTGAGCGGCGACTGCGTGGTATCTTCCGTCGCCATGCACCTGACCAACGTTTCCGCCATCTCGTTCGATCTCGACGACACGCTGTGGCCGTTCGGACCCTCCGTCGAACGGGCCGAAGCGTCGCTGCATGCGTGGCTGCTCGCGCACGCGCCCGAAACTGCGCGCGTGCTGCCCACGTCGCAGGCACTGAACCAGTTGCGCGACGAATACGAACGCTTGCGGCCGGATCTGGTCGGCGACTATCGTGCGTTGCGCATCGGCTCGATCCGGCTTGCGCTGGAACGCGCGAACGAAGACGTCACGCTGACCGACCGCGCATACGACGTGTTCTATTCCGCGCGGAACCAGGTCGAGTTCTTCGACGATGCATTGCCGGCGCTCGCGTGGCTGAGCGCGCGCTTTCCGCTGATCGCGGTGACGAACGGCAATGCGGACCTTCGGCTGACGGGCGGCGGCGAGTTCTTTCGCGACACGCTGAGCGCGCGTGCGTTCGGCTTCGCGAAACCCGAGCCGGAGATCTTTCATGCTGCCGCCGCGACGCTTGGCGTGCCCGCGGGGGAACTGCTCCACGTCGGGGACGATTACCACCTCGATATCGTCGGCGCGTTGAATGCGGGGCTTCAAGCGGCGTGGGTGGTGCGCGACACGCATCCGGACGGGGAACACGTTCCGCAACGAGCGGCTTCGGCACATCTCACACTGCGCGACCTGTCGATGCTTTGTCGAGCGCTCGGCGGGCCCGGCGAGGTGTCGTAGACATTCTTGAGACGATAGGTGGATTCAATCGAGTCCCTCTCTAGGAATCGCCTGCTGTTCGGAGCGTTGTCCCGTTAGGCAGCGCAAGCCAGTCCACGGCAAGCTTCAGAATTTCCTCCAAATTACCAGGACCGCCGTGTCCGATGAACTCCGTTTCGGTGGCGCTTATCCTGATCCAATCCTCGTAGTCACGCTCGATGTTGATATCGGTCGGCTTCCTGACTGAAGCACCATTTATCTTGCCCCTCCAGCCCGGGTTGTCGATATTGACAATCTCCATACCATATGAGTGCTCCCAAACTTCATCACATTGGGACGTATACCAGCGCTGCAACGCAGTTATTAAATCGCTCATTTGCACAGCCCTTTTCGTCTCGCCAGTTCCTGGCCGCTCGAACAACTTGGCTCGTCGTCGGCCTCGTAACCTCTGATTCGACTTTTTTGATGTGGGTTTCCCCGCCGCCACTTGACATGCGCGACAGGCCGATCGAGTCCATACCGATGAACTTACCGCCACTAGAATCACAGTGCCGATGTCGGGTATAAACAAATTAAAAGGCTGAATTACTCTTGCAGCACATCAATTCACTTGACAAATGCATCAATGTCGTCGAGAGCGTCTTGAGCTCTTCCAGCCAAAGAATTGTCTTTAAGTTTTCTCTCCAAAACAGGGAGCACTTTATCCTTGTCAACCTTGGCATACATTCTGGCTACATGACCAACGCATGCAATACCCAGCCCCTTTATATCCGCATTCATCCCACTCTCAATCACATCGATGCATTTACTCTGAATCCAGTCAGGGTCATTGATGTTGAAGCATAAGTACATAAGTGCATCTACTACGACATTGCTGTCCGCAGACCTCAATAGAATTTCGAGTTCTTCTTTGCTGTATTGGATGCTCATATCACTCGACTGAGTTATCAAGCGCCGCCTGCTCGTTAGTCGGAGCTCCGCTTTTTTGATAGTCAGAGAGCACCTTGCCTCCGCTGGAGCGGCGAACATGGTGCTCGCGTAACGCCTCCAAGAGAACACTGTCGATCACGACCGGTTATCGAGATTATACTTGGCGACTCTAGAAACATCCTCGTCCTCATCCTCCGCAAGCCTTCTGACTACTGAAATAGGAGTCCTTTTATTCGAAGCGATGCCCTGCCGGACGATCGCATCAAGATCCTTTGACAATATATCAAATAATTCATAAGATAATTTTCTCTTCACGGCAATGAAACGACGAACATCAGGTTCAAATTTGCAAAGCAACGTCAAGATCTCAAGCGGAACCGTCTTATTATAAGCAACCCATCTCCTGTATTCCGGGAATCTATCAATAACGTCTTTCCACACTGAAACAGGAGCATCGTCGGTCGCAGCGCGATCATATTCCTCCTTGAGAGAACTATCTCGCAGTGCGACAAACTCATCAGCAGAATAAATCATTCCACCCCCTGCATTCAATTGGTACCTGAGCCAGTTCACCACGGTAGGAGCGATACTTCTTGGGCCAAACCAGGGATTTCAATCCGAGCGCTTGCATCAAGCGCTGTACGGTCTTGTGATCGACGTCCATCTGTGTTTCACACTCAACGGCCGCAACTGCGGCCGTTGGAGTTACTGAAGCCAGTCCACGGCAAGCTTCAGAATTTCCTGCAAATTACCAGGGCCACCGTATCCGATGAACTCCGTTTCGGTGGCGCTTATCCTGATCCAATCCTCGTCGTCACGCTCGATGTTGATATCGGTCGGCTTCCTGACTGAAGCACCATTTATCTTCACCCTCCAGCCGGGGTTGTCGACATTAACAATCTCCACACCATATGAGTGCTCCCAAACTTCATCACATTGGGACGTATACCAGCACTGCAACGCAGTTATTAAATCGCTCATTTGCACAGCCCTTTTCGTCTTGCCAGTTCCCTAGCCATTCGAACATCTTGCCTCGTCGCCGGCCTCGTAACCTCTGTCTTTTTCGACGTAGTCACTTGACCGTTTGGCCCCACATTTATTTTCCGAGTCTGAACATGCGGAGTCGGAATATCGACACCGGTGGATTTGTCGAAATGCGACGCCCCTTGCAAATCAATGTGGCCCTGTGTCGTCGGTGTAGAGAATGTCACGGAATTCTGGTTGATCTGCCCGGAAAGCTCACGAGCCATCTCCTCCTCATTTTTCGACCCGCGGGACGTATAGTCACTGCAACTTGGCAAGCATTTCGCGCATTGCTTCGACAGCCCCAACGGATCAATCCACCCAACCGGGTTAGGCGCGTACTGCCACGCGTTGATTCCACCCGCCAGCCCGATCGGATCCTTGCTAACAAACCGCCCACTCCCCGGATCGTAGTACCGATACCGGTTGTAATGCAGCCCCGTCTCTTCATCGTGATACTGCCCCTGAAACCGGATCGCGTTACCCGCCTCGTTCCGCTCCGGCGTCTCCCGCCACACCGTCTTCTCACCGCCCCACGCCC
>NZ_VWWG01000226.1:0-8561 GCF_011753085.1 Burkholderia sp. Tr-862 | reverse complement strand
GGCCGACGTGCCGATGACGGCGTCGGCAGCCGTCGCGCACCACCTGAACGCCGATGACGCCGACATCGACCTGCCGAGCCTGCCCGCGCACGAAGCGGCCGCCGGGCGCCGCACGTGGCGTCCGGGCCCCGGCGCCGCGCCCGCGAACGGCGGTGAAGCCGATTCGATGTACGAACGTTCGAAGCTGAACCCGGTGCTCACGTTCGACAACTTCGTGACCGGTAAAGCGAACCAGCTCGCACGCGCCGCCGCGATCCAGGTCGCGGACAACCCCGGCATCTCGTACAACCCGCTGTTCCTGTACGGCGGCGTCGGCCTCGGCAAGACCCACCTGATCCACGCGATCGGCAACCAGCTGCTGCTCGACAAGGCCGGCGCGCGGATCCGTTACATCCACGCCGAGCAATACGTGTCCGACGTGGTGAAGGCATATCAGCGCAAGGCGTTCGACGACTTCAAGCGCTACTACCACTCGCTCGACCTGCTGCTGATCGACGATATTCAGTTCTTCTCCGGCAAGTCGCGCACGCAAGAGGAATTCTTCTACGCGTTCGAGGCACTCGTCGCGAACAAGGCGCAGGTGATCATCACCAGCGACACGTATCCGAAGGAGATCTCGGGCATCGACGATCGCCTGATCTCGCGCTTCGACTCCGGCCTCACCGTCGCGATCGAGCCGCCCGAGCTCGAGATGCGCGTGGCGATCCTGATGCGCAAGGCGCAGTCGGAAGGCGTGAACCTGTCGGAAGACGTCGCGTTCTTCGTCGCGAAGCACCTGCGCTCGAACGTGCGCGAACTCGAAGGCGCGCTGCGCAAGATCCTCGCGTATTCGAAGTTCCACGGCCGCGAGATCTCGATCGAGCTGACCAAGGAAGCGCTGAAGGACCTGCTGACCGTGCAGAACCGGCAGATTTCGGTCGAGAACATCCAGAAGACCGTCGCCGACTTCTACAACATCAAGGTCGCCGACATGTATTCGAAGAAGCGTCCCGCAAATATCGCGCGGCCGCGGCAGATCGCGATGTACCTGGCGAAGGAACTCACGCAGAAGAGCCTGCCCGAGATCGGCGAGCTGTTCGGCGGGCGCGACCACACCACCGTGCTGCACGCCGTGCGCAAGATCGCCGACGAGCGCAGCAAGGATGCGCAGCTCAACCACGAGCTGCACGTGCTGGAACAGACGCTGAAGGGCTGAGCGCGCGGGCGCGCTTGATAATTCGGCATCCGCCCCAAATTAAGGGGGGCGGTTCGGTTTTGAGGCACAATACAGGTTTGACCGCCCCGGCGGCGGCCGGCCAAGAGCCCGGCTGGCGGGGCGCTGCGTGGCTGCTGCGCTGCAGGCCGTTACTCAACGAAGGAACTCTATGCAACTGGTCAAGACCGAACGAGACACACTCCTCAGGCCGCTGCAAACGGTCAGCGGCATCGTCGAACGCCGCCATACGTTGCCGATCCTCGCCAACCTGCTGATCACCAAGAACGGCCCGGACGTTTCTTTCCTGTCGACCGACCTGGAGCTGCAGATCACCACGCGCGCCGATTTCGGCGTCGGCGGCGACCAGGTGGCCACCACCGTCGCGGCCCGCAAGCTGCTCGACATCCTGCGCGCGATGCCTGACGGCCAGGTCACGCTGTCGCTCGCCGACAAGCGCCTCACCGTTCAATCGGGCAAGAGCCGCTTCGCACTGCAGACGCTCGCGGCCGACGAGTTCCCGACCGTCGCGCAGGCGAAGGATTTCGGCGCGACGCTGACCGTCCCGCAGAAGTCGTTCCGCCAGCTGCTCGGCATGGTGCACTTCGCGATGGCGCAGCAGGACATCCGCTACTACCTGAACGGCATGCTGCTCGTCGTCGACGGCGACCAGCTGATGGCCGTGGCCACCGACGGCCACCGCCTCGCGTTCTCGTCGATGAAGCTCGAAGGCGGCACGTTCGGCCGTCAGGAAGTGATCGTGCCGCGCAAGACGATTCTCGAGCTGCAGCGCCTGCTCGAAGACATCGACGACACCGTCACCATCGACATCGCGCAAACCCAGGCCAAGTTCACGTTCGGCCAGGTCGAGCTCGTGTCGAAGCTGGTCGAGGGCAAGTTCCCCGACTTCCAGCGCGTGATCCCGAAGGCGCACAAGAACACGTTCGAGATCGGCCGTGAAGAGCTGCAGCGTTCGCTGCAACGCGCGGCGATCCTGACGTCCGACAAATTCAAGGGCGTGCGCTGCATCATCGCGCCGGGCCAGCTGAAGATCATGTCGACCAACGCCGATCAGGAAGAGGCGCAGGAAGAACTGGAAATCGCGTACCAGGGCGATACCGTCGACATCGGCTTCAACGTCACGTATCTGCTCGACGTGCTCGCGAACCTGAAGGTCGACACCGTGCAGGTGAGCCTCGGCGACGCCAGCTCGAGCGCGCTGATCACCGTGCCCGAGAACGAAGAGTTCAAGTATGTCGTGATGCCGATGCGCATCTGACGCGCTCGACATCGCAACACACACCAGGGGGCGGCAAGCCCCTTTGGCGTTTTTATGGCGAACCGACAACCCGTCCCTTTGGTGCCTTTTCGGCACCTCGGACGGGCCAGGAAACTGGAGCGGCCCGGCGATTTCTCTCGCTGAAACGCACCGCGCCGCCACGAGAGTGGCCTCGCAGAACCGGAAGATATCCATGAGTGAACAGCACAATTCGCAACCCGATAACAGCAGCTACGGCGCCTCGTCGATCCAGATCCTCGAAGGTCTGGAAGCGGTGCGCAAGCGCCCCGGGATGTACATCGGCGACACGTCGGATGGCACCGGTCTGCACCACCTCGTGTTCGAGGTGCTCGACAACTCGATCGACGAAGCGCTGGCCGGGTACTGCAACGACATCCACGTGACGATTCACGCCGACAACTCGATTTCCGTGACCGACAACGGTCGCGGGATTCCGACCGACGTGAAGATGAACGACAAGCACGAGCCGAAGCGCAGCGCCGCCGAGATCGTGATGACCGAGCTGCACGCCGGCGGCAAGTTCGACCAGAACAGCTACAAGGTGTCGGGCGGCCTGCACGGCGTGGGCGTGTCGTGCGTGAACGCGCTGTCGAGCTGGCTGCGCCTCACCGTGCGCCGCAACGGCAAGAAGCATTTCATGGAGTTCCATCGCGGCGTCGCGCAGGAGCGCGTGCTCGAGCAGGTGGACGGCGTGGAAGTGTCGCCGATGCTGGTGACTGGCGACACCGAGAACCGCGGCACCGAAGTGCACTTCATGGCCGATCCGACGATTTTCGGCACGGTTGAATACCACTACGACATCCTCGCGAAGCGGATGCGCGAGCTCTCGTTCCTGAACAACGGCGTGCGGATTCGCCTTACCGACCTGCGTTCGGGCAAGGAAGACGATTTCGCGTTCGCCGGCGGCGTAAAGGGCTTCGTCGAGTACATCAACAAGACGAAGACCAACCTGCATCCGACCATTTTCCACGCCAACGGCGAGAAGGATGGCGTGGGCGTCGAAGTCGCGATGCAGTGGAACGACAGCTACAACGAGAACGTGCTGTGCTTCACGAACAACATTCCGCAGCGCGACGGCGGCACGCACCTGACCGGCCTGCGGGCCGCGATGACGCGCGTCATCAACAAGTACATCACCGACAACGAAATCGCGAAGAAGGCGAAGGTCGAGACGACCGGCGACGACATGCGCGAAGGGTTGTCGTGCGTACTTTCCGTGAAGGTGCCGGAGCCGAAGTTCAGCTCGCAGACGAAGGACAAGCTGGTGTCGTCCGAAGTGCGGGCGCCGGTTGAAGAAGTCGTCGCGAAGGCGCTGGAAGAGTTCCTGCTCGAAACGCCGCTCGACGCGAAGATCATCTGCGGGAAGATCGTTGAGGCTGCTCGGGCGCGTGATGCTGCTCGGAAGGCGCGTGAGATGACGCGCCGGAAGGGCGTGCTCGACGGCGTCGGCCTGCCGGGCAAGCTCGCGGACTGCCAGGAGAAAGACCCGGCGAAGTGCGAAATCTACATCGTCGAGGGTGACTCGGCAGGCGGGTCGGCCAAGCAGGGGCGTGACCGGAAGTTCCAGGCCATCCTGCCGCTGCGCGGCAAGGTGCTGAACGTCGAGAAGGCGCGCTACGACAAGCTGCTGTCGTCGGAGCAGATCGTCACGCTCGTGACCGCGCTCGGCTGCGGCATCGGCAAGGACGATTACAACCTCGACAAGCTGCGCTATCACCGCATCATCATCATGACCGACGCGGACGTCGACGGTGCGCACATCCGCACACTGCTGCTCACGTTCCTCTATCGCCAGATGCCAGACATGATCGAGCGCGGGTATGTGTATATCGCGCAGCCGCCGCTTTACAAGATTAAGGCAGGCAAGGACGAGCGGTATCTGAAGGACGATACGGAGCTGAACGCGCATATGCTGCGGTTGGCGCTGCAAGGGTCGGAACTGGTGCCTGGTGAGAATTCGGCGGCGATTTCCGGCGATGCGCTCGGGGAGCTGGCGCGGTCGTACCTGCTGTCGAAGAGCGTGATCGAGCGGTTGAGCCGGTTGTATGATCCGGCCGCGCTGGAAGCGGTCATGGATGGGGTGGCGATTGATCTCTCCAACGAGGCTTCGACGGAGGCTTCGGCGAAGGCGCTGCATGCGGCGTTGCATGATGACGCGCTCAAGAACGACGTGCGTGTTGTGCCTTCGTATGACCCGGTTCGTGAGCAACGGTCGCTGCATGTCGAGCGGACGCATCACGGGAATGTGCGGGTTTCGGTCATCGACCAGGAGTTCCAGCACACGGCGGATTATCAGCAGCTCGTGACCACCGCGAATACGTTCAAGGGGCTTATCGGGGAAGGTGCGGTCATCAAGCGCGGTGAGCGCAGCATGGCCGTGGCGGACTTCAAGAGCGCGATGAAGTGGCTGCTGGCGGATGCGGAACGCAACGTCTCCAAACAACGCTATAAGGGTCTCGGCGAGATGAACCCCGAGCAGCTGTGGGAAACGACGATGGATCCGGCAGTGCGGCGTCTGCTGCGTGTGCAGATCGAGGATGCGATTGCTGCGGACGGGATCTTTACTACGCTGATGGGGGATGACGTCGAGCCGCGGCGGGCGTTTATCGAGTCGAATGCGTTGCGGGCGGGGAATATTGACGTCTAACGTAGCTTCCTAGTCGTAGGGCGCCAGAGCAAGTGCGACTGGCGCCACAACCCGAAATTTCGACCTGCGGACTCTTAATCCGTAGGTCGAGTATGCGAGTCACTCACGCCCCACCACCGAATTCTGTAGTTGTAAATCAAGCACTTGCGAGCGATCGCGGTGCTTTTTTTCGTCTATAGCCCGCATGTGCAGGCGTCAAAAACTGGCCTTTGCCGGAAAACTGCCGGAACGAAAGAATCTGAGAATTTCGGAACACGCGCCCTGCTAGACTCAAGCGACTGGATCGGCAATTCAAAAGTGAAAATGCTGGCAGAGTAGCTTAGAACCAGGAGCATTCTCAACGTAGAAGTTGAGTCGTCCATTATCGAGGACGCGCTAGCCATTCCTACGTTCAAGAACAACATCGATCTGGTCATAAATGGGCTCGACGATGTCGGCGCGCGTAGAGCCGTGCAGAAGTTATGGCCGTCACTTTTGGTGGATGGCGCAATCAACTCAGTAGGCACTGCGGTGGTGACGCATAGCGTCGGTCACCGGAGGTTCGCATGTCTGCGCTGCACATTCGCGGAGCCGAATGAGGATTACATCACACAGCAGATTAAGGCCACCGCTCTGCACAAGAGCTCCCTCGAAGGTGATCCGAATCGGTTGATCAACGACACGGAAATTTCCGCAGCGTACGCGTCTGCGCACGAGTGGTTGCGCGAGCAGCAGCGCCTGGGTAAGACAATCTGCTCAATTATCTCCACGGGCATGGCCGAAAACCTAGGCTTAACTCTTGCCAAAGGGTTTCGACCATCAGTGCCGTTCGTTGCAACCGCTTCTGCAGCGCTCGTCGCTGCGCAACTACTGCGGAATCTCGTCTGGCCTCAAGAGCGATTCGTTCACGAATTCCAGTTTGGCAGTTTGTTCGCGGGCCCTAGCACTGCAACGGCAGTCGGCCGGCTTGCAGCATCCGAATGCGAATGCACCAAAAACGCGGGTTTGATCGATATGCTTATTGCATGCCGCGGCCACTAAACGCAGGGAACGCGCCAGTCGCATGCGGATGACAGCAGCGCCTGAACTTGTTATCCACGCCGACTCCGATTTGTGATGCGGCACGAGCCGTTCGAAGCGAGTGCCGCTCCGAGTGGCTCGTTCATTTGACGTATAAACGCAAAGAGTAATTCCGACAGGGCCAGCTCCGCGCTTTCGTCGGACATCGTACTGGCGAAGGCCTTGGCTCTTCGCCGGTCTTGGCCACAGCCGACGCAGAGCCCCACCGATGATTGCCGCTACTGCGGCCGCAATCGTCCATACGAGATCGTCACCCAAGACAGTTGCGTTCGCTCAACGCAAATATGATGTAACCCGGCGCAAGCCTGTCCTGCCTTAGAATCAAACCGATCGCACTTCTTGCATTGTCGCAATTTTTTGCCTTGAAGGTTCATTCCATGGCTTGCCCTGCAAGCCATCACCGTGACTACCGCCGGAGAAAACTTATAGCGCGCCCTGCGAGCACCCGACTGCTGATGATTGAAGGATCGCGCCAGAATTGCTCGTGAGATGCAAATGCTACAAGCGGTTGCGACGTGAAATTTCGGCTACGCTCATACGTTGAAGAACTACCTCTCCGATCAACATTCCCAATTAGATGCCAGCCCGTGACGGTCGCAATGTTTGGTCTCGGACAATTCTTTCAAGCGATGTGATGGTTAATCGAAACCGGCGCGGCGAACATCGACGCCGATGCCATGCGTGCATTCCGGTTGGTCGATCAGCGCAGTCCTATTCAAAACGGAGATGGGTTTCTCGCGATATTTGACGGAAACTTTCGGATGCTCGAATAGCGTGACTATTGCGTTCTGGCTCAAGAATCGGCTCCGAAATGTAGCTCTCTGTGGCAATTTGGGCACAATGCGATCGCATTTTCTACCGTGTCTTCACCATCGTCTGCAAGGCGTTGCTTGTGATGCACCTCGAGGTAAGGTGTGCGGTCTTTTTTCCGAAGAAACGGGGCGAACACTTTGCAACGCTCACAAGTGCCATTCGCTCGAAGCAGGACCTCCGCAACAACGTCAGCGCTCCGAACGTAGATATCCGTGACGGCCTTGATCTTTGCCGGCTTTTTGTTGGCTCGTGCGAGTCGCTTTCTTCGTGTCGCCGATGCGTCCGCTAGTGCTTGATCTACGTCTTTGTCGAAAGCGGCCTGACATGCCTGGACGGTCAACTCTGCGACCTGCCCCTCATACTGAGCAAGTTCGAACGTACCACGCTCTACCCGTATGAACTTCGCCTCGCGTTTTGACGAATCAAAATCTATGCACTGGGGGCAGTGATCCTCCACCTTGCGACGTACCGTCGCCTGGAACGTCGCCATATCTTGATAGTTTTCTGGCAACGTCCCCGATGAAAATTTTGTCAGCAGCGCTTCATAGATTTTCTTGTATGACGCCCTTCCACCCACTTCTCGCACCACATCCTCAATGTCGCCAACTTTCACGCTGTACTTCGGCATGTACTCAATCCCCGTATTCAGTGTATTTTTCTGATTTTCCGTACACTTTCTTTATCGGATATTTCTTTCTATTAATTTCAATTTTCTCCAGCGCAGCCTTGTGGAGATCAATCTCCAGCCTGTCAGCTAGCAACACCAGATATGCCAGAACGTCTGCCATCTCATGACGAATCGCTTTCAACTGGTCAGTTGAAAGCTCGGCCTTCTCTCCAGAATCGAGCCATTGAAATGGCTCCAGCAGTTCACTAGCCTCAACGCTCAGCGCCGCCGCCAAATTCTTGGGCGTATGAAATTTCTGCCAACCCCGCTCCGCTACAAATTGTCGAAGCACATCGCGAAGTTCTTCCAATTCCACTTTTTTCTCCGGTGGGCCTGCATACAAGGTTCCAATAGAAAAGCCTCTCAGATCGCCATGGAGTTAGTGCCTGCGAGGTCTACAGAAACGGTAGGACCGTCATAGGAATTTGGAAAATATCACAATTTCGAGATAAAAATCTCCTCGCTCTCCCTCACCTCCCCACCATCGCCCGACCCGACCCGTGATAAAGCGCAGCTGCAAAATGCGCAAGGAACGTAGCGAAGAACAGATAAACCAACACCCGATGCGCGACCCTGAGCCACGCAAACGCTGCCAGAACAGCCGAAACAAGAGCTGGCAACCGCCCATCACCATTCAGCGTCCTCGGATACCCCCAGCCAAAAGCATCGCCCACCCGGTCAGCGGCATCACGACCATCAGCGCATTCAGCGCGAGATGCACCCCATGCCGGACGCACCGCGCACATTCCCACCGCCCAAATGCAAAAACCCCCGCCTTTCGGGCGGGGGTTTCTGGCTTAGGGAGCCTGACGATTACCTACTTTCACACGGGAATCCGCACTATCATCGGCGTAGAGTCGTTTCACGGTCCTGTTCGGGATGG